>NZ_CP079737.1:901303-1201737 GCF_019916025.1 Paraclostridium bifermentans
AGTTTGCAATATAATAAAAAACTATAAAGAAAAAGGATTAGACTTAGTTGTAGTAGTTTCTGCTATGGGAAGAAAAGGAGCTCCATATGCAACTGATACATTGATAAATCTGTGTAAAAATGTAAATGAAAATTCTTCTAAAAGAGAATTGGATTTAATAATGTCTTGTGGAGAGATAATATCAGGAACTATACTTACTAATATGCTAAAAGGAAATGGGATAGATGCAGTATTTTTAACTGGTAGTCAAGCTGGTATATATACAGATGGGAAATTTTCAGATTCAAGAATATTAGATATAAAACCAGAAAGAATATATAAAGAATTAGATGAAGGTAAAGTTGTTATTGTAGCCGGGTTCCAAGGAACTACAGAAAGTGGAGAAGTAACAACTCTTGGTAGAGGTGGAAGCGATACATCTGCTGTTGCTATAGGTAAAGCTTTAGAATGTGAAACTGTTGAAATTTATACAGACGTTGATGGAATAATGACAGCAGATCCTAGAGTAGAACCGGAAGCTAAAGTTTTAGATTATATAAATTATGAAGAAGTTTTTCAAATGGCAGATAAAGGTGCAAAGGTAATTCATCCAAGAGCTGTTGAAATTGCAAAAAGCGGATCTATAGCTTTAAATATAAAAAATACTTTAAACCCATCTCATCCAGGTACTAGAATAAGCGGGATGAGCCCTAAATTTGAAGTAAACAAAGAAGCAAAATCTTTACACACTATGACTGCAGTAGCACATAAAAATGGAATTACTCAAATAAAAGTTAAATCTAAAGAAGATATATTTACAGATATAATGAATGAAATTGAATCAAATGAAATTAGTTTAGATATGATAAACTTTTTCGTTGAAGAAAAAGCTTTTGTAATAGACCATGAAAAGTTAAATATATTAAAAGATATACTTAATAATCATGACCTTGAGTATACTGTTAAAGAAAACTGTGCAAAAGTAACTCTTATAGGTACAAAAATGACAGGTATTCCTGGAGTTATGGCAAAGATTGTAAGAGCTTTATCTAAAGCTAAAATAAACTTATTACAAACATCGGATTCAAACATGACTATATCTTGTTTAGTTGAAGAAAAAGATATGAAATCAGCTGTTCATGCTATACATGATGAATTTAAATTAAATTAATAATATCCTCCTTTTTTGGTTAACTTATATGTAAAGTTAAACAAATAGGAGGATTTTTTTATGTCTAATAAAAAAATAAAAAATAAACAGCCAAATACTAAATTAGAATTTGCAGAAGAACTAAATTTACCAGCTAACTCTAGACCTAGAAAAAGTGGATCAGTAGCTCAAAATACATCAAGACCTATAAGTAAACATCCAAAAGAAAAGTAGATAAAAATAAGTCTTAGAAGGAGGCTACATATGAATCTTTTCAATGATGAAAAAAATAGAAAAATACAGCTAAAGTCAGAAGAAGATGATGAGAGAGAAGAAGAAAGTGAAGATATACAAAATATAAAACAAATGGGTGTTCCTAATATGCCCAACCAAAATATAAAGGACATACAATGTATAACTATAATTGGTGAAATTGAAGGTCACTTTGCAGGAAACCCACAAAAAAAATCTACAAAATATGAACATATAATACCTATGTTGTTTGAAATAGAAGAAAATCAAAATATAAAAGGGGTATTAGTAATTTTAAACACTGTTGGAGGAGATGTTGAAGCTGGACTTGCTATGGCAGAACTTATGAATAGTGTATCTAAAAAAGTAGTAACATTAGTATTAGGAGGTAGTCATAGTATAGGAGTTCCGCTTGCAACTGCAGGTGATTATTCATTTATAGCTCCAACTGCAACTATGATTGTTCACCCTATAAGAACAAATGGACTTGTTATTGGAGTTAATGAGACATTTGAATACTTTAAAAAAATGCAAGAGCGTATAACTAGATTTATAATTAGAACTTCAGATATAGAAAAAGAAGAATTAGAAAAGCTTATGCATTCAAAAGAGGAATTAGTAAGTGATGTGGGTAGTGTTTTAATAGGTAAAGAGGCAGTTGATTGTGGTCTTATTGATGAAGTTGGCGGATTAAAAGAGGCAATGGCTAAATTAAGAGAATTAATTAATGAAGACGATAATGATAGTAACAACAATGTAATTAAATAAAATTTGTTTAAATAACATAAAATATGATATAATTAAAAGATATAAAAGTGTTAGTGTTTAAATACATTAGCACTTTTTGCTATGATTTTGGAATTTATTAATTCTTGTATAAATTTATTTTTAAGAGGTGAGATTGATGGCTAAGAAAAAATCTAAAAAGAAAAAGAAGATAGAATCAAGTTTTTCAGCTGAGTACAATAACCTTATAACTATATTTATTGGTATATTTTTATTATATAGTTTAAACTCTAGTTCAATGGGGTTATTAGGTACGGTTATTCAAAATATATTTAAAGGATTATTTGGAGGATTAGCAGTAGCAATTCCGTTTATAATCATTATTAGTGGTATCTTAGGGTTTTTCGAGAAGAATGAATATATATACAGAATTAAAAATGCTAAAATATACTATTTAGGTGTGTTTTTTATATTCATATTCTACGGACTTTTAAATGCTAAAAATTTACCTATAGATAGTCCGACCAATTCGTATGTAATTAAAGAAGTAAGTAAAGCTGCGGTTCAAGGTGAAGGATGTGGACTTATAGCTACATTTATCACATATTACGTTACAAAGATTTTAGGTGTAACAGGAGCATGGCTAATAAGTATATTTGCATTATTAATAACAGGTCTATTTACTTTTAATATATCTTTAAAAGACTTAATTTATACTATAAAAGCAAAAGCTAAAAACAGTAAAGATAGTAATCTTACTTTTAAAGAAAAAGCTAAAGGTTTAAAAAATGCTATGGTTAACATGGTAACTGAAGAAGTTGACGAAAATACTATGGTAACAAAGAATGACTTAAAAAATAAGTCAAATAAATCTAAGGATAAAGAAAAAAATATTGAAGAATACGACAATGATAAAACAATAAAAATTGTTGGATTTAATAAAGCTGAAGATGATTACTTAGAAATATTAGAGGGCACTCAAAGTATGCCTGAATTAGAAGTTTTAAAAGAATTACAAAAGGCTAAACCTACGCAAAAAACAGAGGTTACAAGTGTAAAAGAAAGCAATATAGAAAGTACACAGCCTATTGGGATTCAAACAAATTCTAAATATGAAAATTATACAAAACCTAGTATTGAGCTATTAAATAAAATAGATTCAAAGACTGATGACAAAAGCAAGAAAAAAGTTTTAAAAAATGCCTCATTATTAGAAAAGACTCTATCTGACTTTGGAGTTGAAGCGAAAGTAAATCAAGTTACTGTTGGACCTACTATAACTAGATATGAAATTCAGCCAAGTCCAGGTGTTAAAGTTAGTAAAATTGTTAACTTAACAGATGATATAGCCCTTAGCTTAGCGGCAAAAAGTATAAGAATAGAAGCTCCTATACCAGGTAAAAGTGCTATTGGTATAGAGGTTCCAAATGAAGAAGCTCAAATGGTAACTTTAAGAGAAGTTCTTGAAAGTGAAGAATTTAATAATTTTAAATCACCATTAGCTATGGGACTTGGAAAAGATATAGCTGGCAAACCTATAATAGCTGATATTGGGAAAATGCCTCATTTACTTATAGCAGGATCTACAGGTTCTGGTAAAAGTGTGTGTGTAAATACTTTAATAAACAGTATTTTATATAAAGCAAACCCAGATGAAGTTAAATTTTTACTAATAGATCCAAAAGTTGTTGAACTTGCAAATTACAATGGAATACCACATTTATTAATACCAGTTGTAACTGATCCTAAAAAAGCTGCTAATGCTTTAAACTGGGCAGTTACTGAAATGAATAGAAGATATAAATTATTTGCAGAATCAAGTGTAAAAGACATAACAAGTTATAATGAAAAAAGTGAAGAAAAACTTCCTAAGATAGTAATAATAATAGACGAGCTTGCAGACCTTATGATGGTTAGTGCTAGTGATGTTGAAGATTATATATGTAGATTAGCTCAGATGGCAAGAGCTGCAGGAATGCATTTAATAGTTGCTACACAAAGACCTTCAGTAGATGTTATAACTGGAGTTATAAAAGCTAATATTCCATCTAGAATTGCGTTTGCAGTTTCATCTCAAACGGACTCTAGAACTATACTTGATATGGGTGGAGCAGAAAAACTTCTAGGAAAAGGCGATATGTTATTCTATCCTTTAGGAGCAGCTAAACCAGTTAGATTACAAGGTGCGTTTATATCAGAATCAGAATCAGAAAGAGTAGTAGATTATGTAAAGAGTCAAGTTAATGAAGAAGTTAAATATGAAGAATGCATAGTAGATAGTATAGCTAAAATATCTAAAGAGCAAGATAACGATGCTGATGAACTTTTAGGAGATGCAATAGAATTTGTAGTTGAAAGTGGACAAGCTTCAGCTTCTATGCTTCAAAGAAAATTTAAAATTGGATTTAATAGAGCGGCAAGACTTATAGATTCTATGGAAGAGAGATCTATAGTTGGTCAAAGTGAAGGAAGTAAACCTAGAAAGGTTTTAGTAAGTAAACAAGACTTAGAAAATTTAGAGGGTGAATAAATTTGAAGACAATAGACATAAAGAGTGCGTTAGATCTACCAAATACTATATTTATAGATGTTAGAACGCAAGCGGAATTTGAAGAAGACCACATACGTGATGCTTTTCATATGCCACTATTTAATGATGATGAGCATAAAGATATAGGAACTATATATAAGATGCAAGGAAAACAAGAAGCTGTACAAAAGGGATTTGACTATGTAAAAGACAAGTTAAAACATATGTACATGGAAGTTTTAAGTTTAGCCAATGAATATGAAAATATAGTTATATACTGTGCAAGAGGCGGCATGAGAAGTGGAAGTTTAGTAAATATGATTTCAACATTAGGTGTAAATGTATATCAATTACAAGGTGGATATAAAGCATACAGAAACTTTGTATTAGATTACTTTAAAACAGTTATGGATACAAAAGAATTTATAGTTCTTCATGGGTTAACTGGTGTTGGAAAAACAGATGCATTACTTATGTTAGAAGAAAATGGGATAGATATTATAGACTTAGAAGGTTTAGCTAAAAATAGTGGATCTACATTTGGATTTATAATGTTTAACGAAAAACCTCCTACACAAAAGAATTTTGAAACTAATATTTTTGAAAAACTATATTTTTCAAAAAGTAACTATATATTTATAGAAAGTGAAAGTAAAAGAGTCGGACATGTTAACGTACCTCATGAAATATATGAAGGTATAGTAAGGGACGGATACCATATATTATTAGAATGTAGTGTAAAGTCTAGAGTAGATAGATTATGTAGAGACTACATATATACAGAGAATAAGAACTTTGAAGCATTAATACAGTGTATTAATAAATTTAGAAAAAGACTAGGAAATCAAAAAGTTGATTATTATATTGAATTATTTAATGAAGGTAAATACGATCAAGTTGTAGAACATTATTTAGTAGATTATTATGATGCGCTGTATGGGCATTCAGTTCAAAAATATGAGTACAATAGAGTTCTTAATTGTGATAACATGAAAGAAGCAGTTTTAGAGTTAATAGATTTTCATAAGGCAGCGAAGGAAGGAGCAAATTAAATGTTAAAAATAGCATTAGAGTCATTAGGATGTTCTAAAAATTTAGTAGATGCAGAAATAATGATGGGGATTTTAAATAGAAAAGGATATAAATTAGTAGGTGAGTTTGAGGAAGCCGATATAATTTTAGTAAATACTTGTGGATTTATAGAATCAGCAAAACAAGAATCTATAGATACTATATTAGACTTAGCTCAATTAAAAGAAAACGGAAATTTAAAGTTACTTATAGTTACAGGATGTTTAGCTCAAAGATATGCTAAGGAATTACAAGCAGAAATTCCAGAAATAGATGCTATAGTTGGAACAGGAAGTTACCAACAAATAGATGAAATAATAGCAAACCTTGAAAAGGAAAATAACATAGTAAGTTTAAATGATATTGAATTTGCTTACAATGAAGATCTTCCAAGATATGTTACAACTCCAGAATATATGGCATATTTAAAAATAGGTGAAGGTTGTGACAATCACTGTACTTATTGTATAATACCAAAATTAAGAGGTAGATATAGAAGTAGAAAAATGGAAGATATAATAAAAGAAGCTAAAGATCTTGCTTCTAAAGGAGTAAAAGAATTAGTAGTTATAGCTCAAGACACTACAAAGTATGGGTTAGATTTATATGGAGAAGTTAAACTTCCACAATTATTAGAAGAACTTGCACAAATAGATGGAATAAAATGGATAAGGATAATGTACTCATATCCTGAATCAATAACTGAAGAGCTTGTAAAAGTAATTAAAAAATATGATAACATATGTAATTATTTTGATATGCCTATACAACATGCAAGTAATAAAGTTTTAAAATTAATGAATAGACACACGACTAAAGAAGACATTAAATCTAAAGTTGAAATGATAAGAAAATATATACCTGATGCTACATTAAGAACAACTATAATAGTTGGATTCCCTGGAGAAACTGACGAAGATTTTAATGAATTAGTTGAATTTGCAAAAGATATGAAGTTTGATAGACTAGGAGCTTTTGCATACTCTAGAGAGGAAGATACTCCAGCGGATAAACTTCCTAATCATTTAGATGAAGATGTAAAACTACAAAGAAGAGATCAACTTATGTTAGTTCAGCAAGAAATATCACAAAATTTAAATGTACAAAAAATTGATAATGAATATGAAGTTTTAATCGAAGAGCAAATTGAAGATAAGGTATATATAGGTAGAACTCAAGGAGATGCAGAGGAAATAGACAGTATAGTTTATGTTAAGTCTGAAAATCAACTTGAAATAGGATCATTTGTAAAAGTAAAAATAAATAATGCCTTAGAGTATGATTTGATGGGAGATGTAGTTAATGAACTTGCCTAATAAATTAACTTTATTTAGGATATTTTTAATACCAGTTTTTATAATAGTAATGATGTTAAATTTACCAAGTAAATTTTTAATAGCTTGTATGATATTTATAGTAGCATCTGTAACTGATGCTATGGATGGTCATATAGCTAGAAAATACAATTTAGTAACTGACTTTGGTAAATTTATGGATCCTCTTGCTGATAAGCTGCTTGTAATATCAGCTCTTACAACAATGATAGAGTATGATTTAGTGGCTGCTTGGATGGTTATTATAATTGTTGCTAGAGAACTTACAGTTAGTATATTAAGAGCAATTGCAGCTGCAGACGGAAAAGTAATAGCTGCAAGTTCTGGAGGAAAATTAAAAACTATTTCACAAATGGTAGCTATAGTAATTCTTTTACTAGGTGCGCATACAGGTAATCCTGTATTTTTAAATATAGGTAAATTTACTATATTAATAGCTACATTACTTACTCTTTACTCAGGATGGGAGTATGTTTATAAAAATAAAAATTTATTTATGGAAAGTAAATAATAATATAAAAAATGGATAACTATAGTTATCCATTTTTTTAGCTTAAATTATAATTATTAAAAAATTATAGTCAGCCTGTAAAATTAATATAATTTAAACTTATGGAAAAATATGTATAAATTGATATAATTAAAGTTAATACTAATAAGGTATTATTTAATTGACTTTGAGTCATAAAAAATATATAATAAATATAGAACAAGTGTTTGATGAATGTTTTACTTTAAGTAAAATTTTAATAAATGATTTTTAGAAGGGAAGGTAACATAAATGGCAGGAATACAAGATGAAAAATTAAAAGCGCTGAACTCAGCGTTATCTCAAATAGAAAAAGATTTTGGTAAAGGATCTGTAATGAAACTTGGAGAAGCTAAGGGTATGGCTATAGATGTTATACCAACAGGTTCTATTGGACTTGATATAGCTATAGGTATAGGAGGTCTTCCAAAGGGTAGAATAGTTGAAATATATGGGCCAGAATCTTCTGGTAAGACAACAGTTACTTTACATGCAGTAGCAGAAGCTCAAAAACAAGGTGGAATAGCAGCGTTTATAGATGCTGAACATGCATTAGATCCAGTATATGCAAAAGCATTAGGTGTAGACGTTGATAACTTAATAGTTTCACAACCAGATACAGGAGAACAAGCATTAGAAATAGCAGAAGCACTTATAAGAAGTGGTGCTATAGATATAATAGTAGTTGACTCAGTAGCAGCATTAGTTCCAAAAGCTGAGATAGAAGGGGACATGGGAGATTCTCATATTGGTCTTCAAGCAAGACTTATGTCACAAGCTTTAAGAAAGCTAACAGGATCTATAAAAAAATCTAATTGTGTAGCAATATTTATAAACCAGTTAAGAGAGAAAGTTGGAGTTATGTTTGGTAGCCCAGAAACTACAACAGGTGGTCGTGCTCTTAAATTCTACTCTTCAGTAAGACTAGATGTTAGAAAAATAGACACTATAAAACAAGGCGATAAAGTTATGGGAAGTAGAACAAGAGTAAAAGTTGTTAAAAACAAGGTTGCACCTCCATTTAAACAATGTGAATTTGACATAATGTATGGAGAAGGTATATCAAAGGTTGGGGACCTATTAGATATAGCTGCAGATTTAGACATAATTAAAAAATCAGGAGCTTGGTATAGTTATAATGAGACTAGATTAGGACAAGGTAGAGAAAATGTTAAAAAGTTCTTAGAAGATAATAAGGATTTAACAGAAGAAGTAGAAGGTTTAGTAAGAAAATATTACAAATTAGATGAAAATAGAGACAGCGCAGATAAAAATGAAGATTCAGTAGAAAATATTGGAGAATAATCGCTTGTATACCTCCTATTAACTTGACACCAGATTGAAAAAATTATAAAATTAAATAAGAATAAAATATTCTTATTTAGTTTATAAAAATAGATGTTATAAATACTGTAGTTGACGGTTTATTTAACAAAGGAGGTGGATGTCATAGAGGCAATAATAGGCGCTTTATTGGGAATATTTGTGGGTATTATAGTTGGTTATTTTGTAAGAAAAAACATATCTGAAGCTAAAATTGGTCAAGCTGAAAAGATGGCCGATGATATAATAGATAAGTCAAAAAAAGATGCAGAAACTTTACAAAAAGAAAAACTATTAGAAGCAAAAGAAGAGATCCATAAGTGGAGAAATGAAGCAGAGAAAGAGAACAAAGAAAGAAGAATTGAAGTTCAAAAGTTTGAAAGAAGAATAATTCAAAAGGAAGAGGTTTTAGATAAAAAACTTCAAGCTCTAGAGAATAAAGA
Organism: Paraclostridium bifermentans; assembly: GCF_019916025.1. NCBI lineage: Bacteria > Bacillati > Bacillota > Clostridia > Peptostreptococcales > Peptostreptococcaceae > Paraclostridium > Paraclostridium bifermentans. Next base: position 910,641 of record NZ_CP079737.1, read on the forward strand.
AACAGTTCTTAATGATAAACTTAAAAAAATTGAGAAAAAAGAAGAAAACGTTGAAGCGATTAAAGTTCAACAATTAGAAAAATTAGAAAGCATATCTGGAATAACTTCAGACCAAGCAAAAGAAATTATATTAACTAATGCTGAAAGAGAAGTAAGAAGAGAGATGTCTATAATGATTAAAGAAATAGAATCTCAAGCTAAAGATGAAGCAGATAAGAAGTCTAGAGAAATAATAGGATATGCTATACAAAAATGCGCAGCCGATCATGTGGCAGAAACTACTGTAACAGTGGTTAACCTTCCTAACGATGAAATGAAGGGAAGAATTATAGGTAGAGAAGGTAGAAATATTAGAACATTAGAGACTCTTACTGGAATAGATTTAATAATAGATGACACTCCAGAAGCAGTAATATTATCTGGATTTGATCCTATAAGAAGAGAAGTTGCAAGAATTGCGCTTGAAAAGCTTATCGCAGATGGAAGAATACATCCTGCAAGAATTGAAGAAATGGTTGAGAAAGCTAGAAAAGAAGTTGACAATATAATAAAAGAGTTTGGAGAACAAGCTACTTTTGAAACAGGGGTTCATGGATTACATCCAGAATTAGTAAGACTTCTAGGTAGACTTAACTATAGAACAAGTTATGGACAAAATGTTTTAAGACATTCTATAGAAGTAGCTCATATAGCTGGTATAATGGCTGCCGAAATAGGAGCAGACGTGAAATTAGCTAAGAGAGCTGGATTACTTCATGATATAGGTAAGGCAGTTGACCATGAAATGGAAGGAACTCATGTTGAGATAGGTATGGACTTACTTAGAAGATACAAAGAATCTAAAGATGTTATACATGCTATGAGCACTCACCATGGAGATTATGAGCCACAAACTATAGAAGCTGTATTAGTTACAGCTGCAGATGCTATATCAGCTGCAAGACCTGGAGCTAGACGTGAAACACTAGAAGCATATATCAAACGTTTAGAGAAATTAGAAGAAATAGCTAATTCATATGATGGCGTAGATAAATCGTTTGCAATACAAGCTGGTAGAGAAATCAGAATAATGGTTAAGCCAGAAAATGTAAATGATGAAGACATACATTTATTAGCAAGAGATATGACTAAGAGAATAGAGGATGAATTAGAGTATCCTGGACAAATCAAAGTTAGCATAATAAGAGAAACAAGAGCAATAGAATACGCTAAATAAGAAAATAATTTAAGCGAATATATCAAATGATATATTCGCTTTTTTGATTTTTGAATTAAATAAAAAGAATAATTTATTTTAAATAAGATTAAAATACTAATATTAAAATTTATAAACATAATAGGAGATATAATTATGAGACGTCCAAAGTTATTAATCAGTAAATGTTTAGGATTTGAAAATTGTAGATACAATGGACAAGGATCAAGTAGTAAGTTCATTGACTCTTTAAAAGATTATGTTGAATTTCGTACAGTATGTCCTGAAGTTGAAATAGGACTTTCTACACCTAGAGAAGTTATAAGAATTGTTGACTATAATAATGAAAAAAAACTTATTCAACCGAAAAGTAATAAAGATTATACTAACCAGATGAAAAATTTTTCTCAAAATTACATTTCTAAATTGGAAGATATTGATGGATGTATATTAAAAAGTAAATCACCTTCATGCGGTATAAGAGATGTTAAAGTGTATCATAAAAGTGGGCAATCAACTTTAACTAATGAGAGCAATGGATTTTTCGCAGATGAAATATTAAATTCACATGGTTATTTGCCTATAGAAAATGAAGGCAGACTTAAAAATTATTTAATAAGAGATGAATTTTTGACTAAATTATTTATAATAAATAACTTTAAAAATGGAAAAAGTGATATAAAAAAATTTCATCAAAATAATGAATTGCTATTAAAAAATTATGATGTTAAAATTTTTAGTCATTTAAACAATATGTGTAAAAATGAAGAATATGAAAATTACCAAAAAACATTATTTCAACTTTTAAATAAAAACAGAAATACCAAAAAAAATATTCAAACTATTTTAGATATATATAATAAATATGAAGAATACTTATCTTTAAAAGAAAAAGAAGTGTTTGTTGATAATATAGTTAAGTATAGCAAAGGGAAAATACCACTTAGTACAGCTTTAAATAATGTGAAAATATATGCAGCTAGATTTGAAGACGAAAAAATTTTAAGTCAAAGTATATTTAATCCATATCCAGAGAATTTAATAAATCTAATGGATTCTGGTAAAGGAAGAAGTTTATAAATCTATATAATAAAAAATTATAAAATGATAATAATAATAAAGAAAAAATGAAAGGAGAAATGATATGTTAAATACTCTTGCTAAAAATCAATATGTAAAAATATCAAATTGCAACAAAAATGAAGATGTTGAATATGGAGTTGTTGTAAATAAAAATGAAGATAATTACGATATAATGAGTATTGGATTTGAAAATAAAAATGGAAATTTCTTAGAATATCCTCCTAATGTGGATAAATTAGTTCAAAGTTACAGTATAAGTGATGCTGATTTTGAAGAGGTAAAGAAAAATGAAATAAGAAGAAAAATGAATATATGGTTAGAGAGCCATTATAAATCATAAAAAATAGGTACTTTAAATAGTACCTATTTTTTACGCTTAAGCAAATTTTTATAAAAAAAGAGTAATAAGGATGTTTCATGGAAATAATAAATGGAAATAATATATTAAATATATCAAATATAGCAAAAAACTATTTAAAATGATATAATTATATAAAATGAGGGGGATGAGAAATTGAGCCAGTACATAAATATAAATTCCGAGCTAGATGCATTAAAGATAAAAGCATTTGAAAAGGTTTTTTATCAAAGTATGAAAGAGGAAGCTAATGTAGTGCCAAAGGTGACTCCTTTTAAAGGAATAAACACAGATCTTTTATATATAAAAGATAAGAGAGTTTTGTTTATAAAATTTATGGATACAACAGAAGATTTGTTTATGCTATTAGAAGATGAATTGTTAGAGGTAATGGAAGAAGAATATGATCTTTTAAGAAAGCAAATGAGCAAAATAGGTAATGATATTGAATATAACTACATATTTATAATGCCCCACGTATCTATATATGATAATGGAGATAATGACTTTGTAGAAAATAATATAATAGATAAAGAGAAGTTATACAAAATAATGAACTATGAAATTAGCATAGATGAATATTTAGGAAATCCAAATGATGAAATTTTACTTAACTTATTTATGTTACAAATTTGTCCTGAATATTATGTGATAAATAATAATCTTAATTTAAATAAAAATTTAAAGAAAATATCTTTTTCAAATGAAGATTATAGTTATACGGCTACTATGCTAGAAAGAAATCAAATTGAAAAAGTTGCCTCAGTTAAATATGGAGATACCTTATATAAAGGAGCATCTGGATGTGGAAAGACTACAATATTATTAGCAAGAGCTATAAAATTAGCTAGAATATATCCACACCATAAATTTGTAATATTTACTTATACAAAACAGCTTAGAAATGAGCTGAAAGAAAGATTAGATATTTTATATAAAGATAACAACAATATAGAGATTCATACATTTACTTCTTTCTTATTTAAATTAGCAAAAGCATACAACTTGGTGTTTGATTATAATATGCTAAAAAATACTCCGGATAAGGTATATAAGAATCTTGTTTTACAAGCTAAAAATACTGTAAAAAATAAAAGTATGTTCAAAGGAATCTTTATAGATGAAATTGAATGTTTCGAGCCAGATCAGATTGACTTTATAAGAAGCTTCTTATATAAATCTAAGTATATATTTAATGCATTTGAGTGCAAAGGATTAAATATATTTAGTAATTTAAGTATATTTAAAAACTCTTGGGACAATATAGAGTTCAATGATGTAATAGAATTAAATGATAACTATAGGCAGAGCGATAATTTAGTTGAATTTGTAAATAATTTTGATAAAAATTCAAATGATTATATAAAAAGCATAAGACCTAATGTTGCAAATGATATGTATTATTTATCAAACTACATTAGAAAGAGTAATAAGGCTGTAGATATAATAAAAGTTTCTGATATAGAAGAACAAATAAGTTCTGTAATATGGGAAATTGAATATTTAACTACACAAAAGGGACTTAGTTATTCTGATATAGCAATTGTATATCCATTTAATAAGAAAAAATTAAAGAATGGGAAAACTATATATTTCCAATATATGTTGAAGAAAGACTTGGAAGAGAATGAAATACCATATATATATGGGGATGATGAATTAACTAATGTAGCAAAAAAAGCGGGAGTTACAATAGCGAATATATATACTATAAAAAACTTAGAATATAAAGCTGTTATATTTTGTGAATTAGAAATGCTATATAACCATAGTATTAATGATATAAGTCAAGACTATCAAGTTAATGACTTTGTAGGAGATTTAAATAAAGTATATCTTGCTATAAATAGAGCTACAGATTACTTAAGCATTATAACTACTTTTAATGAAGGTGCAAGTGACATCATAAGGTTATTGGTAGAGTCAAAAAAATAAAAGAAGCACATAGTGCTTCTTTTATTTATATTAAAAATGTAAAGTATGCAAATACTATTATACCAAGTACTATTCTATAGTAACCAAATGCCTTGAAGTCATGTTTCTTGATATAATCCATTAAGAATTTAATAGCAAATACAGAAACTATAAATGCTGTTACAAATCCTGCACCTAATACTAACCACTCAAATCCAGAGAAGGCAGCACCAGTTTTTACAAGTTTAAGTGCACTTGCACCAAACATTGTAGGTATTGCTAAGAAGAATGAAAACTCAGCAGCTACATATCTAGATGTACCTAATAATGCAGCACCTATAATAGTCGATCCAGATCTTGAAGTACCTGGTATTAAAGCTAAACATTGGAATAGTCCTATTCCTAAAGCTAATTTATATGTAAGTTGTGAAAAATCATTAACCTTAGGTTTTTTATTTCTGTTCTCAATTAATATCATTATAACCCCATAAACTATAAGCGTTATTGAAACTGTTGTAGGGTTGAAAAATAATGAGTCTATAGCATCATCAAATAAAACTCCTAGTATTCCAGATGGAATTACTGCTATAATAACTTTAATCCATAAGTTAATTGTATCCTTTTTCTCTTTTTCTGTTTTAGAAGAATCTAAAGGATTTAATTTTTTAAAATACAGTGTTAAAACAGCAAGTATAGAACCTAATTGGATTACAACCATAAATGTGCTTACAAACACCTGCGATAAATCAAATTTAACGAATTGTTCAACTAATATAAGATGACCTGTACTACTTACAGGTAGCCACTCAGTTATACCTTGAACTATACCAAGTATAATGGCTTTAAAAATTTCTAACAATTTTAACTACCTCCTAATTTAAACTAATTTAACCATACGTTAAAGTATACCAATATTAATAAATATATTCAATATTTTAAAAAGGTATTTAAAAATAAGTTAGAAATTTAATAATTATAAAAAGACAGGGGGACTACACATGGAAGAAAATGCAATTTTAAATGAATATGAATATGAAATCTTTAAAGGATTTTCAAAAAAGCATAATCCAGCAACTAAGCATGACTACTTAAGCAAAGTTATATTATTTAAAGAATACGTAAATAATAAAGACTTAGTAAGTGTAACTAAAGAAGATTGTAGTGGATTTATAGAATTTGTAAAAGATAACTATGCAAAATCTACATCAGAAAAAATATATAGTTACTTACATAGTTTTTACAATTATATGAAAAATGAAGAGTACATAGAAATTAACCCTTTTAAGCTAGTTAAAAAACCAAAAGTAAGTAGAATAAAAACTAAGGATGACGTTCTTAGTATCCAAGAAATAAACCAAATTATAGATACGTTGCCCAGATTAAATATGAGAGATAGATTAATAATGGTATTTCTCATAACGACTGGATGCTTACTAAATGAATTAGTAAATTTAAAGTGGAAAGATTTAATGGTTGATGAAAACAACAATGCATACGTAAGGTTAGGAAAAGGTAGAAAGGAAAGGGTTGTAAAATTACACCCACATTGCTTTTCTAAAATAGAAGAATATAGAATATATCAAGGACTGCCGTCGTGTATAATGCCAACAGAAGACTTTGTATTTACTAGCCAACAAAGAAATTCTATAACAGATAGAAATGTAAGAATAATTGTGAAAAAAGCCTTAGATATGGCAGGACTTAGCAATTATTCAGCAAAAGATTTTAGACATTCATTTGCAGCTATAAGTTTAAGGCTTGGTGCTGGAGAGGAAGAAGTGAAAAATCAACTTGGTTGGAGTGATAAATATTATGCAATAAGATATAAATATGTACTTAACTTTGTAGATAGTGAGAGTATTGATTATATTATATCAAGTGATAAAATGAACATAAATAAAAAATAACTTGTTATTGTTCGTTTAATTATATATAATTAAAATTATAATAATAATATAAAGACACAAGGAAGGTGCTAAATAGAATGGAAAATAAATATAGTACATATGCAAATCCATTAATAGATAGATATTGCAGTAAAGATATGAGTTATATATTTTCTCCACAATGCAAATTTTCTACATGGAGAAAACTTTGGGTTGCATTAGCTGAATCAGAAAAAGAGTTAGGGCTTAATATAACAGATGAACAAATAAATGAATTAAAAGCTAATATCAACAATATAAATTTTGATGAAGCTAGAAAAATAGAAAAAGAAGTAAGACATGATGTTATGAGTCATGTAAAAGCTTATGGATTACAATGTGATAGTGCCAAAGGAATAATACATTTAGGAGCAACTAGTGCATATGTTGGAGACAATACGGATGTAATTCAAATGAATGAAGCATTAAAACTTATAAGAATAAAATTAGTAAACTTAATAAATAATTTAAAAGAGTTTGCTTTAGAGAATAAAGATATACCAACTTTAGGATTTACTCATTTCCAAGCAGCTCAACTTACAACAGTAGGAAAAAGAGCATGTCTTTGGGCTCAAGATTTAGTAATAGATTTAGAAGATTTAAACTTTAGAATAGAAAATATGAAGCTTAGAGGTGTAAAAGGAACAACTGGAACACAAGCTAGTTTCTTAAGTCTATTTGAAGGTGATGATGAAAAAGTAAAAGAATTAGATAAACTTGTATGCGAGAAGATGGGTTATAAAGCATCATATGCAGTAAGTGGACAAACATATACTAGAAAGTTAGACTACCAAGTTATATCTATTTTATCAGGTATAGCTCAAAGTATGCATAAGATGACTAACGATATAAGACTTTTACAAAGTTTAAAGGAGTTAGAAGAACCATTTGAGAAGAATCAAATAGGATCATCTGCAATGGCATATAAGAGAAATCCTATGAGAAGTGAAAGAATAGCTTCATTATCTAAATTTGTTATAGGGGAATCTTTAAGTCCTGCATTAGTGCAAGCTACTCAATGGTTAGAAAGAAGCTTAGATGACTCTGCAAATAAAAGATTAGCTATACCTCAAGCTTTTATGGCAGTAGATGCTATACTTGAAATAGGTATAAATGTAACTAACGGTCTTGTTGTTTATGAAAATATAATAAATAAACATATAAATGAAGAATTACCTTTTATGGCTACAGAGACTATTCTTATGGAAGCTGTAAAAAGAGGTGGAGATAGACAGGAGTTACATGAAGTTATAAGAGAATATTCAATGCGAGCTGCAAAGAGAGTTAAACAAGAAGGAAAAGATAATAACTTATTAGAGTTAATTCTTATAGATTGTGATACATTTAAGATGTCAAAAGAAGAAATTCTATCAATAATGGATCCTAAAAACTTTGTAGGAAGAGCTCCAAAACAAGTTGTTGAGTTTGTTGAGGATGTAATAAATCCTGCTATAAGCGAGTATAAAGATTCTATAGGAATGAAAATAGATTTAAATGTATAAAAAATAGAGGTTTTTAACCTCTATTTTTTTGTGATTTAAAATTAAATTTTAAAATTTGAACTTACAAATTATAAAGGAAATATTTGATATATATATATGTAAATATTTAAAAATATAGAGGAAATACTAAATAATATTAAAAATAAAAAATAGCCATTAATATAAGGTAAAATGTAGGTTTTTGTTAAATTAAGTTAATAAAATCTGAAAATTCAATTTAAGTTAAAAAGTATTGGAAAGTTTGTAGAATTATGATATTATATGTAAAGCGGAAAAGGTTAAACATTTAAATAGATAGAAATCTAACAAAATGACCTTTGATGTAAACAGTATTATTATACTTCATGAGGAGGAAAACAAATGGCAGGAAATACTAACAATGCTAAAAAATTAACATTAGTGCCCCTAGTACTTATGATATTCACATCTGTATTCGGGTTCGCTAACATGCCGAGAGCGTTTTTCCTAATGGGATACGCAGCAATACCTTGGTATTTATTAAGTGCAATTTTATTCTTTATACCGTATGCATTTATGATGGCTGAATACGGATCTGCATTCAAAAAAGAATCAGGTGGTATGTATTCATGGATGGAAAAATCTGTAGGACCTAAATATGCATTCGTAGGAACATTTATGTGGTATGCATCTTATATTATTTGGATGGTAAACGTTGCATCAACTTTATGGATCCCATTATCAAACGCAATATTTGGATATGATGCTACAGCTAACTGGTCTTTATTTGGATTAAGTTCAGTTCAAACACTAGGAATACTAGGAGCATTATGGATAATATTAGTTACTTATGTATCAACTAAAGGTATAGAGAAGATAACTAAGGTTACTTCTGTAGGTGGTACAGCAGTTGCATTATTAAATATAGTTTTACTAGTAGGTGGGGTTTTAGTCGTAATAATGAATAAAGGACAATTTGAAGAGCCTGTAACAAACGTAGTTAAAGCGTTTACAACTTCTCCAAACCCAGGTTATCAAACACCATTAACTGTATTATCATTCTTAACATTTGCAATATTTGCATTTGGAGGATTAGAAGTTTTAGGTGGATTAGTTGACCAAACTGAAAATGCTGAAAAAACTTTCCCTAAAGGTCTTACTTTAGCAGCTATAGTAATATCTGTAGGATATACAATAGGTATATTTGCTTGTGGTATGTTCACTAACTGGAGTGAAGTATTATCAGGACAAAATGTAAACATGGCTAACGTTGCTTATGTATTAATGCAAAACTTAGGATACCAATTAGGTATGGCATTTGGAGCTAGCCAATCAGTAGCATTAACTATGGGTGCTTGGGTTGCTAGATTCGTTGGATTATCAATGTTCTTAGCATTATCAGGAGCATTCTTCACATTAACTTATTCTCCATTAAAGACTCTTATAGAAGGAGCACCAAAGCAAGTATGGCCTGGTAAATTAGGAGAAATAAAAGACGGAATGCCTATAAATGCTATGAAAGTTCAAGCTATAATAGTTGTAGTTATGATACTTGTTGTATCATTTGGTGGTAAGAGTGCAGAGAAATTCTTCGCTTTACTAGTACTTATGACTAACGTTGCAATGACAATACCTTACTTATTCTTATCAAGTGCATTCCCTGCATTTAAGAAAAAGCAATTAGAAGGTAAAGTTGATAAAGCATTCGTAGTTTATAAGAGTGTTGGAATGGCAACAACTTTCGCTGTAATAATAGGTATATTAGTTGGATTTGCTAACGTATTCACTATAATACAACCATCATTAACTTCTCCAGAAGGACTAGCAGATACATTAACTATGATAGCTGGACCAGTATTCTTTGGATTAGTTGGATTCTTATTATACTATGTATACGAAAAGAAACATGTAAAGAATAGTGATAATAATAGAAAAGCAAGCTAATATTTTAGCTATATTATAGAAAAATACACCTACTATTAAATTAGTAGGTGTATTTATTTATATATAAAAATATACTTATTTTGACAAATGAGTATATTTTTATATATAAATAAACAAATATTTAGTATACTATAATAGTACTAAAGCTAATTAAAGATACAAAAGACATGGGAGGTACAAGTATTGTTCAAGAAATTATTAAATTTTATAAAAGTTACTAAAGAAGAAAAAACATCTACAGAAGAAGTTGAAATTAAAGATAAAGTAGAAGAAGAAAACACTACTGATTTTGATGTCCAAACTATAGATGAAAACAAAGATGTAGATATAAATTTAAATAGTAAAGAATTAGAAAATAATATAATTAAAGATGTAATTGAAATGAAAAATGAAAAAGTTGAGGATATACAATTAGAGGATCAAGTTGTTGTAAAAAAACAAATAAACTGTGAAGATAATATAAATATAACTAAAGAAGAAAATGGTACAGTAGAAATTTCAGAAGAAGAAAAACAATATGTAAAATCAATAAAAATACAAAGAGAAAAAAGAATAAAAGCTATAGATGTTTACACAAATGATGAGATCATATTTGAAAGCTATAAAGAGTGTAGTAAATCATTAAGTGTTCCAATTCAATATATAAAAGAAAACTTAGAATATGGATATACTGATTTTTTTGGAGAAGCTGTAAACTTTTTAAGTAAAAAACTTAAATTAGATGTAAGTAATAAATCTATGGGAGATAAAAATATAGTTGAAATATTTAATTTTTTACATAATGAATTATGGAATCCTGATATGGATGAAGAAAAAAGAGAAGAAATTCTATGTAGCGAAAAAATAGAGCCAGTGCATATGCACTATAAATTTGAAATCATGGATGATGAATATGATGATTACTATAAGAAGTATGGTAAAATAATTCGTCGTGGTGGTAAGAAAAAAATTGAACTTGTAGATAAAAAAAATGAAGTCATAGACGTGTTTAGATCATTAGATGATTGTGCGGATTTTTTTGGTAAGAACAAAAGTGAAATAACCGAACGATTAAAGTGTGGTGAATGTAAAATTGGTAGATATCAAATAAGGTACAGCCTGAGACGATAGTTAATTAATAAACTATATAAAATGAAAGAAAAAATGGAAACAAATTCATAAGTCTGAATATATTCTATTAAGAAATTAAAAATTTCTAAAAATATAGGAGGGCTTATGGAAAGTATAATAAATTCCATCAATAACATTTTATGGAGTAATGCACTTATTGCATTATGCTTAGGAACAGGATTATATTTCTCGTTAAGAACAAGATTCTTACAGGTTAGACACTTAAATGAGATGGTAGTACTTTTGGCAAAAGGCGAAAAATCGGATAAAGGTATATCATCATTTCAAGCGCTTTGCACATCATTGGCAGGAAGGATAGGTACTGGTAATATAGCAGGAGTTGCTACAGCTATTGCTATGGGAGGGCCAGGAGCTTTATTTTGGATGTGGGCCATTGCATTTCTAGGAGCTGGATCAGCTTTTGTTGAATCTACATTAGCTCAGATTTACAAAGAAGAAGACAATGGTGAGTATAGAGGAGGACCTGCATACTACATCGAAAAAGGTATGGGAGTTAAATGGTATGCTGTATTATTTGCAGTAGCAACGCTAATTGCTATGGGAATTTTTCTTCCAGGAGTACAATCAAATTCAATTTCAGCGGGAATAGAAAATGCATTTGGAATAAGTAAGTCTATATCTGGATTAGGAATTATAATACTGCTTGGATTAATTATATTTGGTGGAATAAAAAGAATTAGCTCTTCAGCAGAACTTATTGTACCATTTATGGGGTTAGCATATATATTAATGGCACTGGTTATTATAGCTGTAAATATTGAAAAATTGCCAGAAGTTATAACTTTAATATTTAAATCAGCATTTGGAGCAGAGCAGGCATTTGCAGGTATTTTAGGTTCTACTATAGCTTGGGGAGTAAAACGTGGGGTGTACTCTAATGAAGCTGGGCAAGGTACAGGGCCACAAGCAGCTGCAGCTGCAGAAGTATCTCATCCTGCTAAACAAGGGTTTGTTCAAGCATTTTCTGTATATGTAGATACATTATTTGTTTGTTCAGCTACTGGATTTATGTTATTAATGACAGGTAAATATAATGTATATAATGCAAGCAATCAATTTATTGTTCAAAATTTACCTGGGGTTGAAGTTGGGCCTGCCTTTACACAAAGTGCAGTAGATACATTGATACCTGGATTTGGATCAGCATTTGTTGCTGTAGCTCTTTTCTTCTTTGCATTTACAACACTTATGGCATATTATTATATTTCAGAAGTTAACTTAGCTTATTTAGCAAAGAGAATATTAAACAATAACGAAAAAACTAAAAAGGTATTAATAAATATATTAAAAGTAGTTATACTAGCATCAACATATTATGGATGTGTTAAAACATCTACATTAGCTTGGACTTTAGGTGATATAGGTGTAGGTGTTATGGCTTGGATAAATATAATAGCTATATTAATAATTGCAAAACCAGCACTTATAGCACTAAAAGATTATGAAGAGCAAAAGAAGCTTGGAATACCTAGAGAAAAAATTGACTTTAATCCAATTAAACTTGGTATAAAAAATGCAACTTTCTGGGAGGAAAGATTAAATAATAAAAAATAAAAATAATAAAAATAATAAAAAATAGCTTCTAAAGTTAGAAGCTATTTTTTGTTGTTATTTATTTTTTTTCCATGTATATACATAAAAGCTTAATACTTCTTTTATTGAATTTCCTATGAATGTATAAGACTCATCATCTAAGTTTGCTAATGAGACCCTAACAGACCACTCAGGACCAAAGAATCCATGACCACTTAGTAAAACTATAGAGTAATTGTTAGCTAGCTTAAATAACATGTCTGCAGGCTTATAATTGTCTTTTATAAAATTAGCAAAATCTTCACCATAGTTATTTGTAGCCCACTTCATTATATCGAATATTACATAATAAGAAGCATCGTTTTTGTTTTCTATTAACTCTACTCCTAAAGCATCATAGAAAAGCTTTTGTCTACGTTTACATATAGATATATTTACGCCTTTATAATTATCCTCTTTATCTATTAAAGCAAATGCTGAGAAAAATGCCATTTGAACTTGTTGAGGAGTTGATAAACCAGCAGTATGGTTAAGTGCAACCATTCTACTATCTGCAACTATTCTGTCCATAAATGATATTTTATCTGGGTTTAAACTCATATCACTATAACGTTTATTTACAGATGCTTTTAAGTCATCAGGTAATTCATTTATAAGTTTTTCAAATACATTATTTTCATGTAAAGCTAAAGTACCTAAACGCCAACCAGTTACACCGAAGTATTTAGAGAATGAATAAGCTCCTATAGTGTTATAAGGTAAGCTAGCCATTAAAGATTTGAAACCAGGTACAAAAGTTCCATAAACATCATCAGATATTATCATCAAGTTAGGATGATGATTTGTAACAACATCAACTAAATTATTACAGCTATTTTCATCTAATGCTATAGATGCTGGATTGTTAGGGTTAACTAAAAATAAAGCTTTTATAGATTTATCATAAAGTTTTTCTAATTCTTTTTTAGAATATTGCCAAGTGTGATTATTATTTTCATCTATTTCATCTGCATTTATAAAAACTACATCAAAGTTATATCTTGGTAAATGTGGTATTTCTAAATAAGGTGTAAATATAGGAGTCATAATAGCTATTTTATCACCTTTTCTTAATAACTCATTAGCCATTAAAGAGTCGAATATATAACACATAGCAGCTGTTGCACCTTCTACCGCAAAGATGCTTAAAGGACCACCTTTTTTAGTATCGTATTTCATTTCTTTTATTAAATACTTAGTAACTATTTGCTCTATATGAACAAGTATTCTATCAGGAGATGGATAGTTATCACCTATTATTGCATCAGCTAATTCAAATACCCAAGAGTCTGGATCAAAGTCAAATTCTTCTATTCCATAATCAACAATATCTTTAGCCAAATTAGCTCCAGGCATATTTAAATTGTCATAAATATATTGATAAAAACGAGTAGCGATTCCTTCTTTTTTTGGCATACCAGCTAAATCGCCTTCGTTCCAAGTTCTACGAGTTTCGTTAACTGCAAATTGCCCAAATGTAAAAAATGCTTCACGAGGTGTTGCTGCTGTCCAGTTTGGATTTCCACGACCAGCATCTAAAACTCTCCTTCCGCTTTCCATAGCTCTGAACTTAGCAAGCTTTATTAACTTGTCTTTAAATTCAAAAGGGCTAATTTTTCCATAAACATCATTGATTTCTTTAAAGTTATATCTGCGCATATATATACACACTCCTTTTTTATCTGCAATTAATATCTATAATGTAACAAAATATTAAAAAGTTTACCCATTTAATATATATATTATTATATATAATTTTTAAGAAAAATAAAGCATAAAATAAAAAGAAAGAAAATTTAATAAAGTTTAAATATATTAAAACTTAAATTAATAATATGAAAGTCGAAAAACACTTTAATTTGTTTGGTTTTAAATAAAATGTCTAAAAAAAAAATGAAAATATGAAAGGAAATCATGAGAAAAAAATAGAAATTTTTAATATAATTATTTTTAATTTGGTTTTTATAAGTGGGGGGTAAAATGAAATATAAATGTATTGAGGAAGATATATTAAAATCCTCGCCTACTCCATATATAGTTGGAGAAATATGCAAAACAACAGATAAAAAAAATGTAATAAAAATCAATTCTATAAGTGAAACACTAAAAAACATTTTAGCTACGGATGAAACTGAAATAGTAGGCGAAGAAGAATTTCATATTTTAGATGAAAATAAAAACATAGATATATTTGAGCATATAATAAGTGAAAAAAAAGTAAGTGTTAATATTAAAAATAGTAACTGGAATTTTGAATTAATATCTACAAACTTATATGATAATAATTATGTAATTTGGTTTGTTGATAAAAATGAACAAATAGAACATGAGATTAACAATAAAATAAGAGGAGATTTTTTTGCTAATCTATCTCATGAACTTAGAACTCCATTAAACATAATTTTTAGTTCGCTTCAGGTTTTAGATTTAAAATTAAATAATATAGAAAAAAAAGAAGATCAATCAATCACAAAATACATAAATATGGCAACTCAAAATACCTACAGATTACTTAAACTAGTAAACAATCTAATTGATTCAAACAAAATAACATCTGGATACTTTGAATATAATCCTCAAAATTATGATATTGTATATTTTGTAGAAAGCATTTGTCAATCTATAGTAGACTTTGCTAAGCAAAAAAATATAGAAGTTATATTTGATACGGATATAGAAGAAAAAATAATTTCTTTCGACTTAGATAAAATGGAGCGAATAATATTAAATATATTATCTAATTCAATTAAGTTTACAAAAGAACAAGGAAAAATAGAAATTTATATAAGAGAATCAAATAAAATGTTAGAAATAGAAATATCTGATGATGGAATAGGAATACCTCAAAATAAACTGAATTCTATATTTGAAAGATTTAAACAAGTAGAAAATAATACAATAAGAAGTGGAGAAGGAAGTGGAATAGGTTTATATCTAGTGAAAAGCTTAGTTGACATGCATGGAGGATCTATAGATGTTGAGAGTGAACTTGGACTTGGAACAACATTTAAGATAAGTATACCTGCCGAATTAGAAGAAGAATATGAATGTAATATAATAGAAAAAAACCTACAAAATTCGTATATAGAAAAAATAAAAGTAGAATTTTCTGATATTTATGCATAAACAAAAGTCTCGATTACAAATTGTAATCGAGATTTTTGTATTTATTTGCTATAATTAAAGTATAAATTCGGTATACAGAATAAGGGGAGATAAATTTGATCGTTCATAGTTATGAAGATGTTTTACAAGTATGCCCTATACCGTATGTATGGGGAAAACGTATAAGTAACAAAAATGGAAGCTTGGACTATATAATTAAGGGTGGAAATGAATTATTACTAAAAAAAATAAAAATTGAAAGCGAGGATGAGATATTAAATAAGGATGTATGTGAGATATTAGGGATATCAAAAGAAGAAATTGAATTATTTGATAAAGTAAGTAATAATAAATTTACAAGATATCAGTATGTTTGTAATTTAAAAGATATATATAAAGTAACTTTAAATATAGATAAAGATGATAATTTTTATATGTGGTTTCAGGTTTATCATGTAAGTAGTAATTACAATTTACTAATTCAAAATAATTTAAAAGCTATAATTTGGACAAAAGATATTAATGGTAGATACATAAAAATCAATAGAAACTTTGAAGAATTAGTAGGCATGCCTAAGGGGGAAATAATAGGTAAGAAAAATAAAGAACTTGAAATTCACAATGGATTTGAACATATGGAAGAATATGAAAAGCTTATATTAGATAAAAAAGAAGATGCTATTGAAAAAATAATATTTGAAGATAATAAATGGGTAAGTATTTTTATACATCCTATGATTGATGAAGAGAAAAATGTAATAGGTACATATGGTTTTAAGATTTATGATTATGTAAATTCAAAAACTCCAATAGGAATAGAAAATAGAAATAAAATGTTAGAAATAATTGTAGATAATTTACCTATACCTATTTTTTATAAAGATGTACAAGGTGTATATCTGTATTGCAATGAAGCTTTTGGAGAATTGTTAGAATTAGATAGAAAAAAAATAATTGGTAAAAAAGATTATGATTTAAATTTAAAAGAAGACAAAATAGTAGAGTATAGAGAAGCTGATAACCAAGTAATCAAACATAAGATTACAAATGTAAATGAAGATTTTATGGAAAGAAGTTCAGGGGATAAATATGTAGAAATAACTAAAGTTCCTTTATGGGACTATAGAAAAAAAGTAATAGGCGTAATTGGGATTATAATAGACTTAACTCAAAAGAAAGCCACCGAAAGAGAACTCGAAAAACTTAGGTTAGACTTTTTCTCGAATTTAACTCATGAATTTAGAACTCCATTAAATCTAATATTTTCATCGGTCCAGTTAATAGACCAAAGTATCCCAAAGATAGAAAAAGGTGACCTTAATATATTAATACGATATCTAAATATAATAGATCAAAATGGTATGCGGCTTTTAAAGTTAGTAAATAATTTAATTGACTCAACCAGAATTGATTCAGGGTGTGTAGATTATAATCCTCAAAACCAAGATATAATAAGTTTTGTAGAAAATATATGTGATTCAGTTGTAGAGTTTAGTAAGTCTCAAAGCATAGAGCTAATATTTGACACTGATCAAGAAGAGAAAATAGTATCTTTTGATAGTGACAAAATGGAGAGAGTAATACTAAACTTATTATCTAATGCAATAAAATATAATAAGGAAAATGGTCAAATAGATGTAGGTATTAGATGTAATCCAGAACATATAGATATAAGTGTTAAAGATACTGGAGTAGGAATACCTAAGGATAAAATTAATGATGTATTTGAGAAATTTAAGCAAGTTGATAATAGATTGACTAAAATAAGTGAGGGCAGTGGAATTGGATTATCAATAGTTAAGTCTTTAGTTGAATTGCATGATGGAACTATAAATGTAAATAGCGAAGTAGGAGTTGGAACAGAGTTTGAAGTAAAAATTCCAAATCAAATAGTTTTACAAGATTCAAGTAAAAATTCTATTCAAAATGAATCTATTGATATAGACAAAAAAATACAAATAGAGTTTTCTGATATATATTAAAAAAAGCCTAAATCAAGTATGTAGTAACAATTACTTGATTTAGGCTTTTCTTGTACTAAATTTTTATATTGAGTAAGTAGTATAAGTTGTAAAAAATTAAATTTATAGAAATAAATTTTAAAACCTTATTAACATACCTTTCACCTTTTGAACTAGTTTTTAATCTGGATAACTTAAAATTAAAACCTAAAGGGAAAAATAAATCAACACCTTCATACGTGAAAATGTCTAATAATATATGAGAGGCATATCCTAAAAACATACCATATGAGGAACAAATCAATATAATATTTTTATCACCTATTAAAACTATTAATTTTAGAAACTCTGATAAAATTAATAAAAATAAAAGACTATGAGTAAATCCTCTATGTTTTGTTCTCTTTGAAATAAACTTTGATAAGTGAGGCCATTTTTTACTCATATAAGATTTTCTAGTATCTAAATCAGGTAATAAAGATCCTAAATTAGCAAACTGAAAATAAATAAAAAAAAGCATTAATTTATATAAAGTATTAAAGTTTTCTAAATATACATTACTAAAAGTAGAAAACGTAAGAGCTGCAATTAAGTATCCTCCAGATGAATGTGTTTCCTTTGTCATTAAAATACCCTTTCTAATAATTGGTTATTTAAACCTTATTATATATCAAAAAAAATGAATATGGAATCGAACAAATATAAAAACTTAATTTATTTGAAAATAATATACTGTATACAATTTAAAAATATAGCAATTAGTAGTATAATAAAAATGATGGTAAAAAAGGAGGATGCTAAATGGAGAAAGAAAAAACATGCAATCTATTAAAGCATACTGAAAATTTAAAGTTTAAACTTATAGCGGAAAGTACTATAATAGGTGCGATTGTTGGAGTTACAATAGTACTTCACAGGATATTATTAGAAAAAGTAACTAATGTATTTATGTGGTTTTACTCTAATAGTAGAGGAAATTTAGTAAATACTATATTGTTATTTGGATTATTAATCATAAGTGGATATGTAGTAGGTCTTATGGTAAAAAAGGTACCATTAATTAGTGGTAGTGGTATACCTCAAGTAGAAGGAATACTAATGAAAAAATTAAAAGGCAGTTGGTTAAGCGTTTTAATAAATAAATTTGTAGGTGGACTTATAGCCTTAGGAGCTGGATTATCTCTAGGAAGAGAGGGTCCTTCTGTTCAAATGGGAGCTAGTATAGGTGAGGGATTTGCAAAAATATTTAAAAGAGTTAGTGTTGAAGAAAAATATTTAATAACTAGTGGAGCAAGTGCAGGATTAGCAGCAGCTTTTAATGCTCCTATATCAGGTGTGATGTTTGCCTTAGAGGAAGTTCATAAAAACTTTTCACCATTAGTACTACTTTCTGTTATGGCATCTGCATTAATGTCTGATTTTATTACAAAAACATTTTTAGGAGTTGGTAAATCTCTTAATTTTGTAGGTGTTAGAGTATTAGATTTAAAGTATTATTGGTTATTAATAATATTAGGTATCATAGTAGGTATAAGTGGTGTTATATTTAATAGCGGAATTTTAAAAACTCAATCTATATTTAAAAAATCAAAATTAAGTACTGAAATAAAAGTAATAATCCCGTTTTTAATAACAGGCGTTGTGGGATTAACTGCACCAATTTTATTAGGTGGAGGACATGAACTTATAATGTCTTTAGATAAAAGCTCTATGACATTAAAAATGCTATTATTATTTTTATTAGTTAAATATTTACTTACATTTGTAGGATTTGGATCAGGAGTTCCAGGAGGGATATTCTTCCCACTATTAGTATTAGGAGCGTTAATAGGCAATATATTTGGGATAGTAGCAGTTAATGTGTTTGATATTCCTAGCATATATATACTGAACTTTATAATACTTGCTATGGCAGGAAACTTTGCATCTATAGTAAAAGCTCCTATAACTGGAATTATACTAATATGTGAAATGACAGGAAGTTTTGACCATTTATTATCTCTTGCAATAGTATGTATAGTAGCATATGTTACATCAGATTTATTTAAATCAGAACCTATATATGAAAGCTTGCTTGAAAGATGCTTACAGAGCGGAAATGATAAATTTGAATCTAACTCATCTAGAAAGAGTTTAATGGAAGTTGCAATTCATTTAGGTTGTGAAATAGAACATAAAAAAATAAAAGATGTAAAATGGCCAGAAAATTGTTTAATAGTATCTATAACAAGAGGCGGTAAAGAAATAATTCCAAGCGGTGACACTACATTACTCGGAGGGGATTATTTAACGATAATGGCAGATGAAGAAAATTCTGCATGTGCTCTAGATTATGTAACAGATTTAACATCTAATATAAAATTATTATAGAATTTTATTGAGTGTAATCACATATATATTAAAAATGTACAAGGTACAAATTTGATATATGATAGGTGATTGCATGAGAAGAAAAAAGCTTATAATAAATGCAATAATAATGACATTCTCAACTATTATATTTGGATTTATATCTATGTTTTTCAGGGTATATTTATCCAAGAAAATAGGACCGGAAGGAATGGGATTGTATCAGCTTATAATGTCTGTATATATTATGGCTGTAACATTTTCGAGTGCTGGAATCAGAATAGCAATTACAAGGCTTGTTGCAGAACAAGTAGGAAAAGGAAATAACAAGGGTATAAGAACTATAGTAAATAAAGGATGCATATACAGTTTGTTTTTCAGTATAGTAACATCTATTGTGCTTTTTTATGGAGCGGAATATATAGGAAATGTATTTTTAAAAGATGCAAGATCTGTGCTATCTTTAAAAATATTAGCTTACAGTTTACCGTTTATAGGAATTTCTTCTTGTTTAAGTGGTTACTTTTATGGAGCAAGAGAAGTTGTTAAATCTGTTTCCGCAGAAATTTTAGAACATTTATTAATGATGGCAATTTCAATAGCAGCTATTACTATATTTGTAGATACTAATATAGAAAACATATGTGCACTTATATGTGTAGGTATGGCTGTAGGTAATATAGTATCTTGCATATATGCATACATATTGTGTGCACTTAAAACAAGACCATTAAGCAGAACTGTATGTTGTAGTAATTACAATGAATGTAGAATTAGTGACATAAGCAAAATAGCATTTCCAATAGCATCAAGTTCATATATCCAAAGTGGACTTAGAACTATAGAAGATATATTAATACCTAATGCTCTTAGAATGTCTGGAACTTCAATTTCAGCATCTTTGTCAATATTTGGAATGATAAAAGGTATGGCACTTCCTATAATAAATTTTCCGGCAGTATTTTTAAGTTCCTTTGCAACTTTGATAATACCAGAAATATCAGAAGCACACTCGTTAAATAGGAATAAAATGGTCAATTTTATAATTTCTAATGTATTTAGAATAACATTTATAATATCAATATTTGCATCAGGTGTTTTTATTGCATTTGCAAATGATATAGGAATGGCAGTTTATAGCAATAAAGATATAGGTCCTATAATTAGAATTTTAGCCCCAGTAATACCTATAATGTATTTAGAAAGAATAATGGATGGGATTTTAAATTCTTTAAACAAGCAAGTTGCATTGTTAAAAATAAATTTGTTTGATATGGTTATTAGAATTCTTATAATATACTTTATAATACCTACAAAGGGCGTAGAAGGGTTTATATTAGTTATATTTGTAAGTAATATTATTAACTTTGGATTGAATATGATAAATGTTTTAAAAACTACCAAGTTACAATTTAAAATGTTTAATTGGGTTATAAAACCAATTTTATGCATAGGTGTATCTGTTATATTAGCTTCATTTATAGGATACAATATTATAAATAAAATATTTATTTCTATGGCTATATATATAGCTATGCTTATAATAACTAGATGTATAAGAATAAAAGATCTTAATTGGGTAATAGATAGCTTTAGGCTAGCAAAAGATATAAATGTACATAGTATAAAATTATATAGTGATAGATACATATAAAGAAAAGAGTTTGTATATTGCAAACTCTTTTCTTTTATATTTAAATAGAAATAAATTTTGAGAAATTATTGAATATTAAGAAATATATGGATATAATTAAGTTGTAGAAAAAAATAGTATATAAATGAAATTAAAACCATGAAGGTTAATCATGTCGTAAGACATGTAACTTTTGTGGTTTTTTTACGTTTAAATAAGGGGGATAATTTATGAAACTAAAAAGGTCGATATCTATAGCATTAACTATGATGCTTACTGTTGGAACGATCACAGGATGTGCAAGTTCAAAAGAAGGAGAAAAATCGAGTGCTAAAGTTAATACAAACTCTAGAATAGAAAATAGTGAACTTGTTGCTGCAGTGGCATATGAACCAGATGAAGGGTTTGATGCTACAACTGGGGGACATGGATCAATGACTAGAGTATTTTTTTCAACGCTATTTAAAAGAGATAAAAATTTAGGAATGGAAAATGATTTAGCAACAGGATATAAGGTTTCAGATGATAGGTTAACATGGAATGTATCTATAAGAGATGGGGTTAAATTTAGCGATGGAGGAAATTTAACAGCTGAAGATGTTGTATATACATATGAAAAATCAAAAGAAAGTGGATCTAATATAGATTTAACTATCTTAGACAGTGTAAAAGCAATTGATGATCACAATATAGAGTTTAAATTAAAAGAGCCACAATCTACATTTATAGAGAAAATGGCATCGATAGGTATAGTTCCTAAACATGCACATGATGAAAAATTTGCACAAAATCCAATTGGATCAGGTCCATATAAATTTGTTCAATGGGATAAAGGGCAACAAGTTATAGCAGAAGCTAATGAAAATTATTATGGAGAAAAGCCTAGTATAAAAAAATTAACTATGGTGTTTTTAGATGATGATGCAGCTTATGCAGCTGTAAAATCGGGAGAAGTAGATATAGCATCTATCCCAGGATCTTTTGGGAAAGATAAAGTAGATGGAAAAAAGGTAATTGAGTTAGATAGTATAGAAACTTATGGTATAGAATTCCCTATGCAAAAAAGTGGAGAAAAAAATAAAGATGGACATCCTGTTGGTAATGATGTAACAAGTGATAAATCAATAAGAGAAGCTTTGAATTATGCTATAAATAGACAAGAGCTAGTAGATGGAGTTTTAGATGGATTTGGAGATGTATCAACAACTGGCCTTGAAAAAATGCCTTGGCTTAATAAGGAAA
Source organism: Paraclostridium bifermentans (assembly GCF_019916025.1). Lineage (NCBI taxonomy): Bacteria > Bacillati > Bacillota > Clostridia > Peptostreptococcales > Peptostreptococcaceae > Paraclostridium > Paraclostridium bifermentans. Next base: position 933,513 of record NZ_CP079737.1, read on the forward strand.
CAATACTAAAAGGTGATGGAGATATAGAAAAAGCTAAGAAGATACTTAAAGAAGGCGGTTGGAAGGACTCAAACTCTGATGGTATTTTAGAAAAAGATGGTACTAAAGCTGAATTTAAATTACTTTATACAGATGGAAAATACAGACAAGAATTGGGGTTATCAGTAGTTGAAACTGCAAAACAATTAGGTATAAAAATCGATTTAGAAGCTAAAACATGGGATACTATAGAGCCTGAGATAAACTCTCAACCTGTACTATTTGGATGGGGATCAGGAGATCCATCAGAGCTTAACTATTTATATAGTAGTAAAGTTATAGGAGTTGGAGTTCCTTGGAATAATGCTGGATACTATAAAAATGAAAAGGTTGATGAATATATAAGTAAAGCTTTACAAAGTGAAAATGAAAATGAAGCTATTGAATATTGGAAAAAAGCACAATGGGATGGAGAAACAGGATTTTCAACTAAAGGAGATTCAACATATGCATGGCTTGTAAATGCAGGGCATTTATACATAGCTGATGAAAATCTAGACATAGGAACTCCAGTTGTTCAACCACATGGAGGTAGAATTCTTGATAATATAACAGAATGGAAATGGAAAAAGTAAATTTTTCAAGGAGATACTCATATGAATAACCCTAATAATATAGGAATATTTTTAATGAAAAAAATTATAAGACTTGCAACTCTTTTAATTGCTGTGTGTATAGTAAGTTTTATTTTAATGGAAAAGTCACCGATAGATCCTATCAAGGCTTATGTAGGTGCAGATTTAAGTGTTACACAAGAACAAAGAGAAGAAATAGCTAATTATTGGGGGCTTAATAAACCTCCTGTTGAAAGATTTATTTCATGGTTTAGCTCAATACTGAAAGGTGATTTTGGAACATCGATGATATATAGACGACCTGTAATAGATGTTATAACAGAAAAATTTATGGCATCTTTAGCGCTTATGGTTGTGGCATGGACAATTTCTGGCATACTAGGATTTGTTATGGGGGTTATATCTGGAATAAAAGAAGGTAGCATAGTTGATAAAATTATAAGGGGGTATTGTCATATTTTAATTTCAACTCCTACCTTCTGGTTAGGCATTTTACTTATCATGATATTTTCTGTTAAGTTAAAATTATTTCCGGTTGCACTAGGGGTACCTATTGGAGTGTTGGCAAGTGAAGTTACATTAAAAAGTCTATTAAAACACTTAATACTTCCAGCATTGACTTTAAGTGTTTTAGGTGTAGCCAATATATGTTTACATACGAGAGAAAATGTTATTGAAATTTCAAATAGTGATTATGTACTTTTTGCAAAAGCAAGAGGAGAAAGTAGTAAAAGTATAATATTTAATCATATTATAAGAAACGTTGCACTGCCAGCTATAACACTTCAGTTTTTATCATTTAGTGAATTATTTGCAGGCACTATATTTGCAGAACAAGTTTTTTCATATCCAGGACTTGGACAAGCTACAGTTGATGCAGGGATTAAAGGAGACTTACCTCTTTTAATGGGTGTGGTTATAATAAGTTTAATATTTGTATTTACTGGAAATTTAATTGCAGATATTTTATATAAGGTTATCGATCCTAGAATGAAGGAGGGAAATACTAACTAATGGAACAACTTCAATGTATAAAAGAAAAAACTCATTCTAACAGTAAGATTAATATAGGAATAAGAGAAAAAACCATTTTATCTATATTAATTTTTAGTTGTTTTTTAATAGGAATAATTGTATTTGGTAGCTTTATAACACAAAAGCAAATAGCTATAGATTTAACTCAAAAAAATATATCCCCAAATTTAAATTACTTGTTTGGTACAGACTGGATGGGAAGAGATATGTTTTATAGAACTATAAAGGGTCTTAGTTTAAGTATGAAGATAGGTGTTATGGCATCTATGATAAGTGGATTAATAGCATTAACTTTAGGATTAATGAGTGCTACTATGGGAAAGACCGTTGATTCTATAATTACATGGATTATAGATTTATTTCTTTCTGTTCCACATGCTTTAGTTATAATACTTATATCTATATCTCTAGGTGGAGGGCTAAAAGGAATTATAATAGGTGTGGCTATTACACACTGGCCATCATTAACAAGGATAATAAGGGCAGAAGTAATGCAAATAAAAAACTCTGAATATGTGAAGCTGTCCAAAAACTTTGGTAAATCCAACGTATATATTGCTACAAAACATATATTGCCACATGTAATCCCTCAACTTCTAGTAGGAGTAGTGTTAATATTTCCACATGCTATATTACATGAGGCTTCTATAACTTTTTTAGGATTTGGACTTCAACCTCATGAACCTGCTATTGGAATAATTTTATCAGAAGCTATGAAATATTTAAGTAGTGGTAGATGGTGGTTAGCTTTTTTCCCAGGGATAAGCTTGGTCTTAGTTTCATTAATGGTTGATAATATAGGTAAACAAATAAGTAAATTTATAAATCCTAAGTTAGCACATAAATAGGAGGTTGTATGAAAGAGCCAGTACTAAGTGTTAAAAGTTTAGAAGTTAGCTTTTCTCAATATACGAAAGGATTAAGAAAAAGAAATTTAAAAGTTATAACAAATTTAGATATAGATTTATATGAAGGTGAAGTACTAGCTGTTGTTGGATCAAGTGGATCGGGGAAAAGTTTGTTAGCGCACGCAATACTTGGAATACTTCCTAGAAATTCTAATGTTGAAGGCAACATAATTTATAAAAATGAAATTTTAGATAAAAAAAGAAAAGAAAAATTAAGAGGAAAAGAAATTGTGTTAATACCACAATCAATAAATTACCTAGATCCTCTTATGAAAGTTTCTGATCAAGTTAAATTATCATTAGAAAATAAAAAAGAAGCAAGTAAAATACAAAGAAATATTTTTTCTAAGTATGGATTAAATGAAAAAGTTGATAAAATGTTTCCTTTTCAATTATCAGGGGGGATGGCAAGAAAAGTTTTGCTATCAACAGCATTGGTAAGTGATACGAAAGTAATAATAGCAGATGAACCTACTCCTGGATTGGATGAAAAATCATTAAATGAAGCATTAGGACATTTTAGAGATATTGCAGATAATGGATGTGCTGTTTTAATGATAACGCATGATATTGATGCAGCATTAAAGGTAGCTGATAAAATTGCTGTATTTTATGCAGGAACTACCTTGGAAGTTGCTAATGTAATAGATTTTAAAAGTGGGAATGAAAAACTTAGACATCCTTATACAAAAGCTCTTTACAATGCTTTACCTCAAAATGAATTTAAACCAATACCTGGATCACAGCCACTTCCAACTGAGATTCCTAAAGGATGTTTATTTTATGAACGATGTGAAATTAGATCCAATGATTGTAAAAACAAAAGACCTAATAGTAAGTATATTAGAGGTGGAATGGTGAGGTGTTTAAATGCAACTTAAAGCCAAGGATATAAGTTTTAAGTATAAAAATAGCAATACATATGTTTTGAAAAATGTAGATTTTGAAATTAACAGTGGTGAAATAGTTGGATTAGTTGCACCAAGCGGATTTGGAAAAACTACTTTGGCAAAAATTTTAGCTGGATATGAAAACTCATATACAGGAGCTGTAAAAATTGAAGGTATAAATAAAAAAAATAAGTATAATCCAGTACAATTAATTTTTCAACATCCAGAAAAAGCCGTTAATCCCAAGTGGAAAATGCATCAAATTTTAACAGAATCATTTAATCCACCTAAAGAACTTTTAGATTATATAGGAATAAAAAATGAGTGGTTAAATAGATATCCCAATGAGCTTTCAGGAGGGGAATTACAGAGATTTTGTGTTATAAGAGCTTTATCTAAAGATACTAAGTTTTTAATTGCTGATGAAATGACAACTATGTTAGATGCTATAACTCAAGCACAAATTTGGAATGTAGTTTTAGATTATATCAAACAAAATAATATAGGGCTTATAGTAATAAGTCATGAGAAAGCTTTAATTCAAAGGATTTGTGATAGGGTCGTTAATTTAGAAAAATTTAAGGTGAAAATTTAATTTTAAAATAAAGAAAAATATATATTGATACTAGATTTCTAATTTGATATATTAAAATTAGGAACAAAAATCAAAATCATATCAAAGGCATTTTAAATACATCATAAATAAAGTTAAACTACTAAAATGGGGGTCTTTATTATGAGTAAAAAATATGTTGCAGAGCCATTTAAAATCAAAATGGTTGAACCTATCAAAATGACTACAAAGGAAGAAAGAGAAGAAAAAATCAAAGGAGCAAATTATAACCTATTTTCATTAAAAGCAGATGACGTATACATAGATTTATTAACAGACAGTGGAACAGGAGCAATGAGTTCTAAGCAATGGGCAGCAGTAATGCTAGGAGATGAATCATATTCTGGAGCAAGTAGCTACTTCAAATTAGTAGAAGCTGCAAAAGATATATTTGGATATAAATATATACAACCAGTTCATCAAGGTAGAGCTGCAGAAAAAGTGTTGGTTCCTTTATTTGTAGAACAAGGGAAATATGCTATATCAAATATGCATTTTGATACAACTCGAGCACATGTTGAGTTAACAGGTGCAAAAGCTATAGATTGTGTAGTTCCTGAAGCTTTAGACACAGTAACTTATGCTCCATTTAAAGGAAATATGGACATAGAGCGAATGGAAAAATTAATAACTGAGTTTGGGGTAGAAAGCGTTGGAGTTATAATAATGACAGTAACTAACAACACTGCAGGTGGGCAACCTGTATCAATGGAAAATATGAGAGAAACTTATAAAGTCGCTCAAAAATATAAAATTCCTGTATTGATAGATGCTGCAAGATATGCAGAAAATGCATACTTCATAAAAACTAGAGAAGAAGGATATCAAGATAAAACTATAAAAGAAATTGTAAAAGAGATGTTTAGTTATGGAGACATGTTAACTATGAGTTCTAAAAAAGATGCGATAGTTAATATGGGAGGGCTTATAGGAGTTAGAGATGATGAAGAATTATACAATAATGTAAAAGCTCGTACAATATCATTTGAAGGATTTGTTTCTTATGGAGGTTTAGCTGGACGTGACCTAGAGGCGTTATCTGTTGGACTTTATGAAGGAATTGATTTTGATTATTTGAAATATCGTATAGGACAAATGGAGTATATTGCAAATAGACTTGATGAGGCAGGAATAGCGTATCAATCCCCAGTTGGAGGGCATGCAGTATTTATAGATGCAAAAAAATTACTTCCACATATACCATACTACCAATTCCCTGCACAAGCACTTGCAATAGAATTATATAAAGAAGCTGGAATTAGAACTTGTGATATAGGTTCATATATGTTAGATAATGATCCTTTAACGGGAGAGCAACGTCAATCAGAATTAGAACTTACAAGACTTGCAATTCCAAGAAGAGTTTATACTCAAGCTCATCTAGATGTTATTGTAGATGCATTAATATCTATAAAGGAAAGAGCTGATAAAATTAAAGGTTACGAAATAACTTGGCAACCTAAAGTTTTGAGACACTTTACATCAAAACTTAAACCTATAGAGTAGGATGAGTTAGCAAGAGGCACTAAAAATAGTTTTACGATAATAGTATAAAGATATAAGCTTTGCTTCCAAAGCGTGAAGATGCTTTAAAGGTCGCTAAAACTTATATCTTTATAATTATCAGGCTATTTTTAGATAGCCTCTTTTTATAATTTTAAGGAGTAGTTCAAATGGGTAGAGAAATAATATATAATAAAGTTATAAATATACAATTGGAGATGAGTTATTTTGAAACCTTATATAGATATATTGGAAAATCAAAGAAGGCATTTAAATGAAGTTGGAATAATTAGTGTTGAAGATAGAATTAAAGCTTTAAAGAATTTAAAACAAACTATAAAAAAATATGAAAATGAAATTATAGATGCACTTTATAAAGATTTAGGAAAATCTGAGTTTGAAAGTTATACAACAGAGGTTGGATTTATATATAGATCTATAAATCATGCACTGAAAAATATAAAAAAATGGAATAAAGTAAAAAGAGTAAGAAATGATATAGCGCAAATTCCAGGAAAGTCATATGTATATAACTCTGCATATGGAAGTGTTCTTATAATAGGGCCTTATAATTATCCTTTCCAATTAACTATAGAACCGCTTATAGGAGCTATAGCTGGTGGAAACACAGCTGTTATTAAACCTTCAGAATACACTACTAATGTTGAATATATATTAGTTAAAATTATTAAAGAGTGTTTTAATTCAAATTATATTGATATAGTAGTGGGGGATTATACTGTAAATAGCAATTTATTAGACTTAAATTTTGATTATATATTTTTTACAGGAAGCGTAAATGTAGGCAAAATAGTTATGGAAAAAGCTAGTAAAAACTTAATACCTACAACTTTAGAATTAGGTGGAAAGTCACCAACTATAGTAGATAAAACTGCAAAACTAGACGTGACAGCAAAACGTATAGTATGGGGAAAATTTGCAAATGCTGGGCAGACTTGTGTAGCTCCTGACTATTTATTAGTTCACGAAGATATATATTATGAGTTTATAAAAAAATTAAAGAGTACGATAGAAACATTTTATGGAGTTAATATAAAAGATAGCAAAGATTTCGGAAGAATTGTTAATGACCGTCACATGAGTAGGTTAAAGGATATACTAGATAAAGATCATGAAAAAATAGTATTTGGAGGAGACATTGATATGAAAGAAAGATATATTTCTCCAACTATTTTAAAAGATGTTAACTATAATGATGCGGTTATGCAAGATGAAATTTTTGGCCCTATAATGCCTATTATAAAGTACAGCGAACTTGATGATATAAAATTTTATTTAAACTTACATCAAACACCACTGGCGTTATATGTTTTTTCAGAAGATAAATATTTTAGTGATTATATAATTAAAAACTTTACTTTTGGAGGTGGATGCATAAATGATACAATAACGCATGTTGCATCTACAAATCTTCCATTTGGAGGAGTTAAAACATCTGGAATTGGAAGATATCATGGATATAATAGTTTTAAAACTTTTACATATGAAAAAGCAATTGTAAAAAGAAGTAGTAAAATAGATATAAATTTAGTATTTCCGCCATATAAAGATAAATTAAAATTAATAAAAAAAGTAATGAAATAAAATTTAAAAATGTAAAAATTTTACTGTATTTGTTAATGAAAATAAGAGAAAACTAAAAGTGATGTATATTTAGTTCAATATATTTTACTTGGAGGTGCTTATTTTGAAAGACAATTCATTTTTAAATAGTGTAAGAGGCATATTCAAAGAAATGCTGTATATGGAAAGTGAAAACACTAATACAGATAGAGAGAAAGTAACTGAGATAGATAAGTATGGAAACAAAACTACTTACTATAGAGCAGGAGCAGGACCTGAACAACCTAATACAATAAATCAAAAATTTGAATAGATATAAAAAAGACTACATTGATATTATCAGTGTAGTCTTTCTTTTTAGCATTAAAATAGCACATATAAACGAATAAAAGAGTAAAATAAATAGACAACAATTTTTAGGGGGGATTAAATTGACTATAGATCTAAAGGGAAGATCATTTTTGACTTTATTAGATTATACAGAAGAAGAAATAAGATACCTATTAGACCTAGCGAAGCTTTATAAAATAGCTAAAAAATTAGATAGATCTCACAAAAAATTAGACACTAAAAATATTGCACTTATATTTGAAAAAGATTCAATTAAGACAAGGTGTGCATTTGACGTTGCAGCTATGGATTTAGGAATTGGAGTAACTAATATAGGTGCAAATGAACTACAAGGTGATAGAAGCGAATCTATAAAAGATTTTGCTAGAGGATTTGGGAAAATATATGATGGGATAGCTTATTATGGAGGAACTCAAGAGAATTTAAATGAATTAAATGAATTTGCTAAAATTCCTATATGGAATGCAATGACAATAGAGTATAATCCTACTCAAGTTTTGGCAGATTTATTAACTATAGAAGAAAAGTTAGGATACTTAAAAGGTTCCAATCTTACATTTGTTGGAGATACGAAAAATAGTGTGGTAAATTCTTTAATGATAGCATGTGCAAAGATGGGAATTAATTTTACTATATGTGCTCCAAGTGATTTGCATCCTGATAAATCATTAGTTAATGAATGTAAAAATATAAGTGAAAAAAATAAATCTAATATAAGTCTAACTGAAAATTTTTATGAAGGGACTAAAGATGCAGATATAATATACACCTCTTCGTGGAATTCTATATTGGAATCAAATAATATTTCAAAAGACAATATAGATAAATTGGCCATTTACAAAGTTAGTATGGAAATTATAAATAATTGCAACAAAAAAGTTATATTTATGCATTGCTTGCCAGCTTTTCATAATTTAGAAACTAAGTTAGGACGAAATATGAATAAAGATTTTGGAATTAAAGAAATGGAAGTATCAGATGATGTTTTTGAATCTGATTTATCTGTTGTATTTGAGCAAAGTGAAAATAGAATGCATACAATAAAAGCTATAATCGCCGCAACTTTAGGAGCAGAATATAAGTAATATTAATTGAATTGATGTATAAAAATAAGGATATATTACTATATTCTTATTTTTATACATCAATTCAATTAACAAAAAATTAACGAAAAAGTTCGTTTTTTAACTAAAGCTTAATCCGAATTTAATAATTAACAGCAACTTAACAAAAAAGAGTGTTTCTTAACATAGCCTTAACTTAAATTGACAAAATATTTGTTAAAATCAAATTAATGAAAAAATACAGAAAACACGTTTGATTTTTTAAGGAGGAAATTATTAGTGGAAATAGCAGTAAATTTGATGGGAGGACTGGGACTATTCTTATATGGAATGAATCTTATGGCAGATGGTCTTCAGAAATCAGCAGGAGAAAAATTAAAAAGAATAATTGGACTTTTAACTAGTAATGTATTAATGGGAGTTTTAGTAGGGGCTCTAGTAACAGCAATTATACAAAGTAGTAGTGCAACTACAGTTATGGTAGTTGGATTTGTTAACGCAGGAATCATGACATTACCTCAGGCTATAGGAGTTATAATGGGGGCTAATATAGGAACAACTATAACAGCACAACTTGTATCTCTTGATTTAGTAGGGATAGCGCCTTTAGCATTAGGTATAGGGATAGTAATGTATTTATTTTCAAAGAATCAAAAAACAAAAACAATAGCTGAAATTTTAATAGGTTTTGGTATATTATTTACTGGAATGGACTTTATGAAAAATGCAGTAAAGCCATTAGCAGAGTTTAAAGGATTTACTGATGCATTAGTTGCTTTTGGAAATAGACCTATTCTTGGAATCTTATTAGGATTTGGAATAACGGCTATAGTCCAAAGTTCGAGTGCTTCTATGGGGATGTTATTAGCACTTGCATCTCAAGGATTAATACCTTTAACCGCAGCACTTCCTATATTATATGGAGAAAATATAGGTACATGTGTTACATCTTTAATATCTAGTATAGGAGCTAGTATAAATGCTAGAAGAGCAGCTTTAATGCACTTAGTGTTTAATATAATAGGAACCATCGTATTTATGTTAATTTTAACAAAACCTATAACTATGATAGTTCAAAATTTAAATCCAGATGATGTAAGTAGACAAATTGCAAATGCTCATACATTATTTAATATAACAAATGTTATATTATTACTTCCTTTCTCTAAATACATAGTAAAGCTTACTATGAAGCTTATGCCAGAAAGAGAAGAAGAAATAAAAAGCAAAAAGACTGTTCATTACATAGATGATAGAATGATGGAAACTCCATCTATAGCTTTATCAAACACTATAAAAGAAACTTTAAGAATGGGTGAAAAAGCTAAAGAAAGTTTAGACAATGCAATGACAGGATTTTTAAATAAATCAAAAGAAAAAGTAGATAAATCTTTTAAAAATGAAAAGCTAATAAATATTTTACAAAAAAGCATACTAAATTATTTATTGAAACTATCTAAAACTTCATTAAATGATAATTCTAGAGAAAGTGTAGATTTATTATTTAATACTGTAAATGATATAGAAAGAGTTGGAGATCATGCAGAAAATATAGCAGAGCTTGCAACTACAGTTATAGATAATGATTTGAGTTTATCTAAAGATGGATCTGTTGAACTTAAAGAATTATACCAAAAGGTCTTAGACACGTACAGTTTAGCGCTTGAAAGTTTAGAGAAGTCAGATGTAGATTTGGCGTGTAGAGTAATAAAGATGGAAGAACAAGTTGATATGATGGAAAAAAGCTGTAGGGCAAATCATATGAGAAGACTAAACGCAAGTTCTTGTAGTGTGGACTCTGGAGTTATATTCTTAGATTTAATTAGTAATCTAGAAAGAGTATCAGATCATTCTGCTAATATAGCTCAACAGGTTATAAAATCGAGTAATAAGAAATTTGCATAATATAAGACTTTAAATAAAAAGCTTTATCAATATAATGTGACATTATGATTGATAAAGCTTTTTATATTTAATTAAACTATAAATGTAATTAAATTTTAAAAATTATAAAAATTGGCAGAAAGTATTGTACTAGTGAATAAAAAATTGTAATATATACATATAATATAGTGTATGCTAAAAGATAAAGAGTGTAGACTAAATAAGATATCAATATATACAAGTACATATATGTTATAAGGAAAAGTATTTCAATTTTAAATTGTATATATAATTATTGATATTAAATAAGATGATAATTAAGTTTAAATAATATTAATGATAGTTAAAGGAGAATGAAATTATGGCAATGGGAGCACCAACACCACACAATAGCGGTAAATTAGGAGATATAGCAGAAACAGTATTATTACCAGGGGATCCTCTAAGAGCTAAATTTATAGCAGAAACTTTCTTAGAAGACGTTGTTCAATACAACACTGTAAGAGGTATGAATGGTTATACTGGATACTATAATGGTAAAAAAATATCAGTGCAAGGTACAGGTATGGGTTGTCCATCAATAGGAATATATACATATGAATTAATCCATTTTTATGGAGTTAAAAATCTTATAAGAATAGGTTCTGCAGGAGCTTTACATGAAGATTTAAAAATGCATGATATAGTTATAGGAATGGGTTCTTGTACAGATTCTAATTATGCAGCTCAATACAACTTACCAGGAACATTTGCACCAGTAGCAAGCTATGAATTACTTAGTAAGGCTGTAGATGTTGCGAAAAGCCAAGGGGTTGAGCCTAAAGTTGGAAACATACTATGTAGTGATGTATTCTATGGAGATGAAGGATTAGATTCTTTAGCAAAATGGACTAAAATGGGTGTTCTAGCTGTCGAAATGGAATCAGCTGCACTTTATATGAATGCTGCAAGAGCTGGAGTTAATGCTCTTTGTATATTAACAATTTCTGATTGTCCTTTCAAAGGAGAAGCAACTACTGCTATGGAAAGACAAACTGCATTTACAAGAATGATGAATATAGCTTTAGAATTAGCTTAATATAAAAACTCGCTTTTGTATAACTATGAAAGCGAGTTTTTTTTATGCTAAAAAACTTAAATATTAATGGGTTTTATACTTAAAGGTCTAATTAAATAATGCAAGGAAAGTAAAAAATTGATACAGATTAAAAAATAAGATGTCTAAATTTTGCAATTTATAGAAAAATGAATCGGATTATGATAACATTATAATGATAAATATAAATACTAGGTTTTTATTAATTAATAGGGAATGATGTGAAAATCATCAACAGCCCCCGCTACTGTAATTACGGACGAGTCTTTTTTAAGCCACTGAAGAATTTCTTTGGGAAGGTAAAGATGAGGATGATGTATAAGTCAGGAGACCTGCCTAGATAAAACAAACTTTCGGAGGGAGAGACAAAATGAAAATATCAAAAAAAATTAAATTAAGTTTGCTTAGCTTAGTTATAGGGCTAAGCTTTGTAGGGTGCAGTAAAACCGAAACTAAAACTGAAGACACTACTGCAAAGAAGGTAGAAAAAACAAATGAAACAAAGGATAATTATTATCCAGTAACTATTACTACGCACAATAGTAACAAAGAAGAAATAAAGGTTACTATAAAAGAAAAACCTAAAAAGGCGCTTGCAGTTTATCAAGACTCTATAGAAACTATGCTAGCATTAGGGTTAGAAGATAATATAGTTGCGGCGGCTGGGTTAGACCATAAGGTTAAAGATGAATATAAAGAAGCTTTTAAAAAGGTTAAGTATTTAGATGAGTTTACGCCGTCTAAAGAAAATACTATGATGTTACAGCCAGATCTTATAGTAGGATGGGATTCTTTGTTTACCGATAAAACATTAGGAACAGTAGATTTTTGGCAAAATAAAGGCACAAATACATACATGGCATTAAATAGTGGAGCAGTAGAGCATAAAACTATTAAAAATGAATGTGAAGATATCTTAAATATAGGGAAAATATTTAACGTTGAAGATAAAGCTAAAAATATAGTTGGTAATATAAATAAGAAAGTAGATGAAGTTGTAGAGTCTGAAAAAGGCAAAAAGCAACAAACTACTTTAATAGTTGAATTTTACGATGATAAAATTAGTGGATATGGAAAAAGCACTCTAGGAGGAGATATGGTAACTAAACTAGGTGCGAAATTATTAAATGAAAATGGGAATCCACTAAGTAAAGAAGATTTAGTAAAATTAAATCCAGACAGTATATTTGTAGTATATATGAATAGAGATGATGATAGTAAAAAGGCTGAAGAAACTAAAAATTTAGTTATGAAAGACAAAGCATTACAAAGTTTAAATGCAGTTAAAAATAATAGAGTTTATCCAATAGAACTAGGACAAATGTATTGTAGTGGAGTAAGAACTATAGATGGAATAGAAACTTTTGCAAATGGACTTTATCCAAGTAAGTAGAAAGAGGGACATAGGCATATGCAATCAACGAAAAGCTTAAGAAAATATGGAAATAATGAAGAAAAGGGCTTTGTTAAAACAAAGCCTTTATATATATTAGTTATTATGGGACTTATTGTTGCTTTAATTCTATCTATTTTATTTGCGGTAACAATAGGTTCAAGTGACATAAGCATAAAGCAAGTATATCAAATAATAGGGTATAAACTATTTAGTATAGGAAATGAAAATAATTTATCTAATGGAGCTATCCATGATGTAGTATGGTTTATTAGGCTACCTAGAATAATTTTAGCTTTATGTGTAGGAATAGGACTATCTGTATGTGGAGTTGTAATGCAAGCTATAGTAAAAAACCCTCTAGCAGATCCTTATATCCTTGGCGTATCATCTGGAGCATCCTTAGGGGCTACAATAGCTATAATGTTAGGATTTACAACTTTATTAGGACAAAACTCAATAGGGATATTTGCATTCTTTGGTGCATTTTTAGTCTCGATGCTAGTTTTAATGATTTCAAACACAGGGTCAAGATCTAACTCTACAAAACTATTATTAGCGGGAATGGCTTTGAGTTCTGTGTGTAGTGCATTTTCAAGTTTTATAGTTTATATAAAAAATGATGCAGAAGGAATGAAAAATATAACATTTTGGCTTATGGGAAGTTTAGCTGGTGCTAAATGGGAAGAAATAGTATTTATACTTCCACTGATTTTAATAGGTACTATATTCTTTTTAAGTCAGTATAGAATATTAAATTTAATGTTGTTAGGAGATGATGTAGCCATAACATTAGGCACTGATTTACATAGGTATAGACAAGTATATCTAATTGTAACATCTCTCCTAGTAGGATTAGTGGTTTATTCATCTGGTATGATTGGATTTGTTGGACTTATAATACCTCACATTGTTAGAGGTTTATTTGGGACTGACCATAAAAAAATAATTCCAATATCTGCACTTTTGGGAGCTATATTTTTAATATGGTCAGATGTATTATCTCGAATAATAATAAGAAATGCAGAACTGCCGATTGGAATACTTATATCTATGATAGGAGCTCCTTGCTTTGTTTATCTAATGATAAGAAGAAGTTATGGGTTTGGAGGTACTAATTAATGAGGATAGAAACTAAAAAATTAGAGTTTTCTATAAATGAAAATAAAATATTAAAAGGCATAGATATTGATGTTAAAAATAAAGAATTTGTAGGGATTATAGGGCCTAATGGAAGTGGAAAATCGACTCTTTTAAAGTGTATATATAGAAACTTAACCCCAAGTAAAGGTGTAATATATCTAGATGATATTAATATTAAAAGTATATCAACTAAAGACAGTGCTAAAAAAATTGGAGTTGTAGCTCAACATAATCATAATAACTTTGATTTCTCGGTATTAGACATGGTACTTATGGGAAGGAGTCCTTATAAAAAAGTTATGGACAGAGATACTAAGGAAGATTATGAAATTGTATATAATGCTATAGATAAAGTAAATATAAGACATTTAATTAATAGAAACTTTAATACTTTATCTGGAGGAGAGCAACAAAGGGTTATACTAGCAAGGGCTTTAGCTCAGGATACAAAGTGTTTAATACTTGATGAACCAACCAATCATTTAGATATTAAATATCAGTTACAATTAATGGGTATCGTTAAAGATTTAGATATAGAAGTTATAGCAGCTATTCATGATTTAAATATTGCAGCTATGTATTGCGATAAAATATATGTTTTAAAAGATGGAGAAATTAGGGCTTATGGAACTCCGAAACAGGTTTTGACTACAGAACTTATAAAGGAAGTTTATGGAGTTAATGCTAAAATTTTAAAAGATGAAACTGATGATAATATAAATATAATTTTTAAAAAATAATTAAATTAAAAAATAAATATAGAAAGCTAAAAAATAATTTAAAAATATTTTTTAGCTTTTTTTTATGTAATAAATTAATTGTTTGTAAATAAAAATCAATTTGGTTAAAAAAAGTGAAAATTTATTATTTTAAAAAAGTTTAGCAGTAATATACATTAATGATTAGTAATATTAAATAAAACCATTGGTAAAACGATAAAATTGAGTTAGTTATACTAAACATAATAAAAATTAATATAAACAAAAGTTTACTTTAACTAAACATAATAAAAATTAATATAAACAGAAAAATAAAAAAATATGTATATACATTGAAATAACTAGAAATAGAAAAAATGATATTTAAAATAAAAAAATAAAAAAAGTGCTTGCAAAATGGGTGAAACTTTATATAATAAATATTGTGAGTTTAATAAAACTAAATTTTATGAATAGAAATAATAATCTTTGAAAAGTTAAATCAATCTTTAAAATAAAGAAGGGAGGAACGATTTGGAAGCTATAGGTAAAAACTTAGAGTTAGAATATGAGAAAAGTTATAAGTTAAATCATAGTCAAACACCACTGCTAAGCTCACTAAAAGAATATTCAAAAAAAGATATAGCATGTTTTGATGTACCTGGTCATGTAAGACATCAAGGGGTAGATATATTAAATAACTATTATGGAGAAGAATTGATGAAAATGGATATAAATTCATCGCCACTAATGGATAATGTGTCTAATCCTAGAGGAATTATAAAAAATGCCCAAAAACTTTTAGCAGATGCTTATGGTTCAGATGATGCTTTTTTTATAACCAATGGAACTACAGGAGCTATACATGCAATGATATTAAGTATCATAGAGGATAATGATAAATTGCTTCTTCCTAGAAATATACATAAATCAGTTATCAACGCATTAATATTAAGTGGAGGAGAACCTGTATTTATTCAACCAGAATTTGATAAAGAATTAGGAATAAGTCTTAATATAAGAGCTAGAGATGTAAAATATGCACTTGAAACTAATAAGGGGATAAAAGCTTTATTTTTACTTAATCCAACCTATTATGGAGCATGCAGTGATTTAAGTGAAATTATAGAAATATGCCATGAACATAATGTATTAGTTTTAGTAGATGAGGCACATGGAGCACACTTTCCATTCCATGAGGATTTACCACCATCGAGCATGAATTTAGGAGCAGATATGGCAGCGGTTAGCATACATAAAACTGGAGGGGCATTAACACAAGCTTCAGCACTGCTTTTAAATAATAAAAGTATAGAATCTAGTAAAGTTCTTCAATGTATAAACATGTTGCAGTCAACATCAGCCTCATATTTATTGATGAGTAGTATCGATGGAGCTAGATCAAATTTAGTTTCAAATGGGCAGGAACAACTATCAAAAGCTTTAAATCTTTCAAGATATGCAAAAGCTAAGCTTAATAAAATAAAAGGCATAAAAGTTGTATCTACAGAGTGCTTAAATGATGATGGAGTAAAGTTTATAGATGAGACAAAATTTTGTATAAATGTTAAAAATTTAAATTTAACAGGACTTGAAGTTTATGATTTATTATATAAAGAGTTTTCAGTTCAAGCGGAACTAGGAGATTTATATAATATACTAGCGTTAATATCTATAGGGACAGAAAAAGAAGATGTAGATAAATTAATAAATGCATTAGAAATAATATCTAAAATATATAAGAAGCCAGATGAAATGAAGGATATAGATATAAAACAAATAACTCCAATATTGAAATTAAAACCGAGAGATGCTTTTTATAAAAAGAAAGAAATGGTTTTACTTGATGAATGTATTGGAAGAATTTCTGGAGAATCTATAATGGCTTATCCGCCAGGTATCCCGATAGTAACACCTGGAGAAATAATTACAAAAGAAATTATAGAATATATAAAATTATTAAAAGATAATAATGCATATTTAAGTGATATGAAAGACAAAGAGTTAAATTATATATTAGTTATAAAAAAATAAATTAAAAACTTAATAAGGAGAGTGACGACTATGAAGTTTGAAACTTTAGGAAGACATATATTAGTTGAGTATTACAATTGTGATGAGGATATACTTAGAGATCCAAAGCTTATTGAAAAATATATGAATGACTCAGCTTTAAATGCAAAAGCAACTATAGTAGATTCAGTGTTTCACCATTTTAATCCATGGGGAGTATCGGGAGCTGTAATAATAGCAGAATCTCATTTAACTATACACACATGGCCAGAATATGGATATGCAGCTGCAGATTTCTTTACTTGTGGAGATATAGATCCTTGGAAAAGCTTTGAAATGCTAGAAGAATTATTGAAAGCTGAAAGAAGTGAATCTACAGAAATACCTAGAGGATTAACATCAAAAATACAAAAATTTGCAAAAAAAGATTTAGGCAATATTACTCATAAGCCACAAGACGAGCAAGAAGCTATATAAATAATAATCACCTAAATAAATATAAATAAAAAATAAAAAATTAAATTCAAATTCAATTATAACATACAAATAAAAAGTGGTCAAAAAACTGACAACTAAAAAATATATAAATATAAAAATAAAAACAGATAAAAATAAAAAATTAAATTCAAAATTCGGAGGTCTAATTTATGGAACTTTGGTATACAGAAGAGTGGACAGATAATGTTCGTTTCTCAATAAAAGTAGATAAACACTTATTTAGCGATCAATCAGATTTTCAAAGAGTTGATGTATTTGAAAGTAAGGAATTTGGAAAGTTTTTAACTTTAGATGGACTTATGATGGTAAGTTACAAAGATGAGTTTATATACCATGATATGATAGTTCACGTTCCTATGGCAACTAATATGAATATAAAAAATGTATTAGTCATAGGTGGAGGAGATGGAGGAACTGTAAGAGAGTTAACTAGATATCCACAAATAGAAAAAATTGATATGGTTGAAATAGATAAAATGGTAGTTGATGTATCAAGAGATTATATAGATATATGTGCTTGTAAATTAGATGATCCTAGAGTTAACTTATATTTTGAAGATGGAGTTGCTTTTGTTAAAAATTCAAAAGAGAAGGCATATGATTTAATAATCGTGGATTCAACAGATCCAATAGGCCCTGGAGAAGGATTATTCTCAGTTGATTTTTACAATGATTGTTACAGAGTATTAAGTGATGAAGGTATACTTGTAAATCAAAACGAAAGCCCATACTTTGACTTTAATGCTAAAGAAATGAAAAGAGCTAATGAAAAAATAACTAACTTATTCCCTATAGCTAAAGTTTACCAAGCTCATATACCTACTTATCCATCAGGACATTGGTTATTTGGTTTTGCATCTAAAAAATATGATCCAATAAAAGATCAAAACAAAGAAGCTTGGGAAGGTTTAAACTTAAAGACTAAATATTATAATAGCAATATACATACTGGGGCATTTATGTTACCTCAATATGTTGAGGATATGTTAAATGAAAAATAAATTTTATAATACACCTACATTTATGAGTATGGATGACTCTTATGAAGAAAGTAAATTAGTTGTATTTGGAGCAGGATTTGATGGAACAACTTCAAATAGACCGGGGACTAGATTTGCAGCATCTTCAATGAGACCTGAGTTTTATGGATTAGAAACTTATAGCCCTATACTTGACTTAGATATGGATGATTATAAGATTTGTGATATTGGAGATTTAGAACTTAGCATAGGAAACACAGATACAGTTTTAAATGAAATATATGAAGGTACAAAAAGTATTATAAACGATAACAAAGTACCTTTTATGATAGGTGGAGAACATCTAGTTACATTACCTGCATTTAAAGCAGTACATGAAAAATACAATGATTTATATGTGCTTCAATTTGATGCACATACAGATTTAAGAGAAGAGTATAATAATAATGAAAATTCACATGCGACAGTTATAAAACGTATATGGGATATTGTTGGAGATAATAAGATATTTCAATTTGGAATAAGATCTGGAACTAAAGAAGAGTTTGAATATGCATTAAAGTATAAGCATACATATATGGAAACTCACACTATAAATACTTTTAAAGAAGCAGTAAATAAACTAGAAAATAAAAATATATATTTAACTATTGATTTAGATGTTTTAGATCCATCTATTTTTCCTGGAACTGGGACTCCAGAACCAGGAGGATTAACTTATAAAGAGTTCGAGGGGATTTTTAAAATACTAAAAAATTCAAATATAAATTTAGTTGGATTAGATATTGTAGAGCTTAGTCCGGATTATGATAATACAAATGTTTCTACAGTTACGGCATGTAAAATATTAAGAGAATTAGCACTTATAGTAAGCGATAAGATAAATAAGTAAACCTAGGAGGATAATTAAATGACAAGACATTTATTTACATCAGAATCAGTTACAGAAGGACATCCAGATAAAATATGTGATCAAATATCAGATGCAATATTAGATGCACTTTTAGCAAATGACCCACAAGCTAGGGTTGCTTGTGAAACAACAGTTACAACAGGATTAGTATTAGTTGCAGGAGAAATAAGTACTAATACTTATGTTGATATACCTAAATTAGTTAGAGAAACAGTTAAGGAAATAGGATACACTAGAGCAAAATTTGGATTTGACGGAGATACTTGTGCAGTTATAACTTCAATAGATGAGCAATCAGGAGATATAGCTATGGGAGTTGATGAAGCTTTAGAAAATAGAAGCGGAGAATTAACTGAAGATGAAATAGAAAAAATAGGAGCTGGAGACCAAGGTATAATGTTTGGTTTCGCATGTAATGAAACAGAGGAATTAATGCCTCTTCCAATATCTCTTGCTCATAAGTTATCAAGAAGATTAACAGAAGTTAGAAAAAGTGGAGAATTAGAATACTTAAGACCAGATGGAAAGACTCAAGTTACTGTTGAATACGCTGGAAATAAAGCAGTTAGAGTTCATACAGTATTAATATCTACTCAACATAGTGAAGATATAGATAATGAAACTATAAGAAGAGATTTAATAGAAAAAGTTATAAAAGTTGTTATACCAGAAGCACTTTTAGATGAAGAAACTAAAATATATATAAACCCAACTGGAAGATTCGTTATAGGAGGACCTCAAGGAGATACAGGTCTTACTGGAAGAAAGATAATAATAGATACTTACGGTGGATACTCAAGACATGGAGGAGGAGCTTTCTCAGGAAAAGATCCTACAAAAGTTGATAGATCAGCTGCATATGCTGCAAGATACGTTGCAAAAAATATAGTAGCAGCAGGACTTGCAGACAAATGTGAAATAGAGTTAGCTTATGCTATAGGTGTTGCTAGACCATTATCTGTATTCATAGATACATTTGGAACTGGAAAAGTAAGTGAAGAAGTGCTAGTTGATTTAGTTAATAAGAACTTTGATTTAAGACCAGGAGCAATAATAAGAGATTTAGACTTAAGAAAGCCTATGTATAAAAATGTTGCAGCTTATGGACACTTTGGGAGAACTGACTTAGATTTACCATGGGAAAGAACTGATAAAGCTGGAATTTTAAAAACACAAGCAAATATATAGTAAAATAGGATAGCTTAGGACTATATATAACATTCATGCACAAAGCCTAAAATGTGCGGCTTTAACGTTTCGTCATGTTATATATAGTCACTTCGCTATTTCTATGTATTATGAAAAGGGTATCGATAAATTTGATATCCTTTTTTATTTATGTTAACTTTAGTTGACAGATCTCCAATTTAGATTGATAGAAATATATTGAAGTTATGTATATACTATAGTTATAAGTTTAATTAGGAGGTAAATGCTAGATGACCTTAGGAGAAAAATTACTTGATTTACGAAAAAAACTAGGATTATCACAAGAGGAAGTTGCTGAAAAACTAAATGTCTCTAGACAGACAATAAGCAAATGGGAAACAGGGCAAACTGTTCCGGAATTATTTAAAGTAAAATTATTAAGCGAGTTATATAATGTAAGTTATGATTACTTAATTAGTTCGAGTAAAATAAGTGGTGATTTAACGAGTATCGAAAACATAGTTGATGAAATTGACTGGACTAGCGCGTGGGCTAAAAAATATCCTATTTTATCAACATATAAAGGTATAAATGGAATAAATAATTATGTAGAAAAAGTATCTAATATGTATGAAGAGTTTAAAGATGAGTTTAGTTTAACTGATCAAGACACGGCACTAATATTAAAAGATATTTTATATAAAAAATATAAAAAAGAGAATAAGAAAAACAAATAAAGAAATGGGATGTAAAAAACTTTTATAAGTTTTTTACATCCCATTTTTTATTGTAAAGTAGTGTGTCTATATTCTTGAGGGCTCATTCCATTATACTTTTTAAATACTGAAGAGTAGTAGGTATGGTTATTATATCCCACAGATAAGGCTATATCTAATATTGATTCATCATTTTCTAGTAAAAATTCTTTGCTTTTTTCAACTCTTAATTTATTTAAAAAATTAGAGAAAGTATAACCTGTTTCCTTTTTAAAAATAGAGCAGAAGTAACTTTTATTTATATTTAGATGATCACAAACTGTACCGAGATTTATATCGTTATAATAATTTCTGTGAATATAATCTATGCCTTCTTTTACATACACACTAAACTTATGTTTTTTATGATATTTATTTTTTATTATAGTCTCTAGAACAGATGAAAAATAATCTGAACATGACAATGGCTTAAATGGAATATCATATTCTTTACACATATGTTCTGATTTGAAAGGACCAACTATAAAATATCCTTTTTGGTTAGAGAGATTGAATTTAGGTATTATTATAAAATGTATATTCTCACTAGAATTAATTTTAACATTAGATGAAGAATTTCTATCTATATTATTTAGTATCCCTAAATCATCACATAGTCTAAATAGCTTATCTGAATACCCCTTACTACTTATAAGTTTTAAATTTTTATCTAAAAACTGAATTGGAATTTCTAATAAATCATAAAAATCACTTAATAAATCTTCTAAACTTTTCATTGATTAACCTCCCTTGAATGCAAATATATTTATAAATTTTAAAAATATAGTTAAAGAAATAAAATCTTATAGATAATATAATGTGATTGTAAATGATAATTGATATCAAATAAAAACAACATATTACTATTATGAAATAAGTTAAGGAGAATGTCAATGAGGAAAATAGCTATATATGGGAAGGGTGGAATAGGAAAATCTACCACTACTTCAAACTTATCTGCAGCTTTATCTAGTTTAGGGTATAAAGTTATGCAAATAGGGTGTGATCCTAAAGCGGATTCTACTAAAAATTTAATGAAAGGTAAATTTATTCCAACGGTTTTAGATGTCATGAATACTAAAGGTGATGGAGTTCAGTTAGAAGATATAGTATTTGAAGGTTATAACGGAGTACTTTGTGTAGAGGCAGGAGGGCCAACTCCTGGCGTTGGATGCGCGGGAAGAGGTATCATAGCTGCATTTGAAAAGCTAGAAGAGCTTAGCGCATTTGAAAAATATAATCCAGACATAGTTATATACGATGTTTTAGGAGACGTTGTATGTGGGGGATTTTCAATGCCTATTCGAAATGGGTACGCAGAAGAAGTATATATAGTAACTTCTGGAGAAATGATGTCTATGTATGCAGCAAGCAATATTTCAACTGCCGTAAATCAATTTAAAAATAGGGGATATGCATCCCTTAAAGGGTTAATATTAAATGCTAAAAATGTTGAAGGCGAAATAGATTTAGTTGAAACTTTAGCAAATGAAATAAATAGTGAAGTTTTCCATTATATACCTAGAGAAAAGATGGTACAAATATCAGAAAACGATGGAAAAACAGTTATAGAAAAAGATAAAAATTGCGATATGGCTAATGTTTATTTGGAATTAGCTAAAAAAGTAGTAGGATAAAAAATTTGAAAATACATACGGAGGAAAATATTATGAAATTTAGAAAATTAGCGTCAGTTTTTATGGTATCAGCATTATTTTTAACGGGTTGCCAAGCTTCAAATACAGGTGAAGCAAAAGAGGAAGAAAAAGAAAAAGTGAGTGTGGTAAGTGCTACTGTATCAGCAACTCAAGTATTAGATAAATTAGATTCAGAAGTTATAGGAGTTCCTACAACAAAGATGGAATTACCTCAAAAATATAAAGATCTACCACAAGTAGGTCAAGCTATGAGCCCCGATTTAGAAATTGTAGCATCTTTAGAGCCAGATTTATTTGTTATGGATAATATGTTTAAGGAAAAAGTTGAAGAAAGTATGAAAGAATATGACTTAAATACATTCTTCTTTGACACAAGTACATATACAAGCTTTTTATCTAGCATAGAAAAACTAGGAGCTAAAATAGGAGAAGAAAAAGAAGCTACGAAACTTATAAATGAATTAAAAGATGTGGAAAAAGAAGCTAAAGCGAACAAAAAAGGAGAGGCTCCGACAGTAGCAATTTTATTTGGTGGAGGAGAAAACTTCATGCTTGCAACAGATACATCTTATCTAGGGGATTTAACTAAAACACTAGGAGCTAAAAATATAGCTAACAATTTAGATACTAATGTTAAATCACCATACATACAATTTAGTTTAGAGCAAATACTTGAGCAAAATCCAGACTACATACTAAGATTTGCTCATGGAGAGTTAGAACAAACTAAAAAGGCATTTGATCAAGCTTTTGATAAAAACTCAGCATATAAGGAATTAGATGCAGTTAAAAATAATAAAGTAATAGATTTAGACCCAAGTATATTTAATGTATCAGCAAACTTACAAGTAAAAGAAGCTATAAAGAATCTTGGAGAGATTTTCTACGGTAATTAATTATGAAAATTAATAAAAAATATTTAACAATAGGTCTATCACTAGCATTACTACTTATACTTTTAGTGCTATTAACTACTATTGGAAGTGTTAATTTAAGATTTACAGAGATTATAAATGCATTAATTAATAATGATAATAAAATGGTTACTACAATAGTTTATAAAATGAGATTACCAAGAAATATATTGGCAGCATTAGTTGGAGCTAACTTAGCTGTAAGTGGAGTACTATTGCAATCAGTTATGAAAAATCCGTTAGCAGACCCTGGAATAACAGGTGTTTCAAGTGGAGCGAGTGTAGCAGCTATTTTTATACTTCTACTGTTACCACAATATACGGGAATACTTCCTATTGCTGCATTTATAGGTGGAGCCATAGCTTGCATATTAGTATTTTTAATGGCTTACAAAAATGGATTAAAGCCAGGAAGAATAGTGCTAGCTGGTGTTGCTATAAACACTATATTAGGAGGTGTAATTTCATATTTATCAACTATGTATAGTGATAGAATACAAAGCGCTATGCTTTGGTTAAACGGTAGTTTAGCTACTAAGACTTGGGCAGATGTTGAAATGCTATTTATATATTCAATAGTAGGATTAGTTGTATCATTATTTCTTACAAGAAGTGCAAATGTACTTCAATTAGGGGATGATGCAGCTACTAACTTAGGATTTAATGTTAACTTAACTAGGTTATTGATATCAGGAGTAGCTGTGTTTTTGGCAGCTACATCTACAGCAGTAGTTGGAATTATAAGCTTTGTAGGTCTTATAGTTCCTCATATAGCAAGGATGATAATGGGAAGTGATCATAAGTTTACCATACCATTTAGTATGATTTTAGGAAGTATAGTTTTATTAGTTGCAGACACGTTAGGTAGAACTATTGGAGGAGCTGTAGAAATACCAGTAGGTGTAATAATGTCTATAGTTGGAGGACCATTCTTCTTATACTTACTAAGAAAGAGAGGGAACTTTTAATGATTAGTTGTAAGAATTTAAAAGTTGGATATGAGGAAAAAGTAATAATTGAAAATTTAAGCTTAAGCATAAATAAAGGTGAGGTAGTTTCTATAATAGGTCCTAATGGTTGTGGAAAATCAACATTATTAAAAACCTTATCTAGAATTATAAAACCTATGAGCGGTGGAATATATATAAAAAATGAAAGTATAAAAAATTTAAAAAGTAAGCATGTATCTCAAAAGGTATGCTTATTATCTCAACATAATGATGCACCGGGAGATTTGACAGTTGAAGAACTAGTTTACTTTGGAAGGATACCACATAAGAAATGGTACGAAAGTAAAACTAAATCTGATGAAGAGATTGTAAATTGGGCTATAGAAAACACAGGATTAAAAAGATATAAAAATACTCCTATAAACTCTTTATCAGGAGGAGAAAGACAAAGGGCTTACATTGCACAGGCCCTTTGTCAAAAACCAGATATACTTTTACTAGATGAGCCAACTACATATCTAGATATATCATATCAATTAGAAGTTATGGAGTTGGTAAGAGAAATTAATGAAAAGTTTAATATAACTATTGTTATGGTACTTCATGAACTAAATCAGGCAAGTAAATATAGTGACAGATTAGTTATTATGAAAGATGGAGAGATAGTTTCAGATGGATGCCCAAGAGAGGTTATAAACAAAGAAACTATAAAACAGGTTTATAAAATAGAATGTGATATAGATAATGATCCAATTTCTAATAAACCGAGAATCCATCCTATACAGACTATAAAGATAGCTTAGGAGATTAAGGATTATGTACAGTTTAGATGTTTTAAATAAATTAGATGAAATAAATGAAGATAAAGATATAAAGTCTTTATCTCATGCAATATTTCCAGGAACACATTGTCCATTATTTGGGGTTATGCTTACGGCAAGTTATATAAAAAATATGCCAGTGTTAGTTGTTGGAACTAGTGAATGTACTTATTATACTAAAAATTTTGCATATCATAGGCAAAAGGGAAAGGACAGTGTATACTCACTTGCACTAAAAGAAAAAGATGTTGTGTTTGGAGCTCAAGTAAAGGTCGAGAAAGCAATAAAGCAAATTGTGGAGATAGAAGAGCCTGATGCAATAATGATAGTTACTACATGTGTTCCGGAACTTATAGGGGAAGACTATTCATCTATAGAGTATAGTTTATCAGATGAAATTAATATACCTATATTTGTAGTAAATACAGAGCATTTTAAATGTAACTCACATATACCAGGAATGACTAGAGCTTTAAGATCATTAGGAAACGCTATGACTAAGCCTAAATACAGTGAAGGGGTAAATATGCTGGGACATAGACAATCTGATGTTGAAAAAACAGAGTTAGTAAACCTTTTAAAAAGCCAAGGTATAAAAATCAATACAGTTATACCTTCAAAATGTGATATAGAAGATATAAAAAACGCTTCTAATGTAAAGTTAAATATTGTCACAGATATGATTGCAATAGATCTTGCAAAATATATGAAAGAAAAGTTTGGTATTGATTATATTTATTTCGATAAGCATATGAGTAAAAATATAATTTTTGAAAACTATCATAAGTTAAGCAAGATATTAGATATAGATTTTAACAAACAATTAAGTGAACAAAGAAAAGAATACGATGAACTATTCTTAAAATTAAGTGAAATATTAAAAGGGAAAAAGCTTATATACGGAAATACTCCAATGATGGCATTTGAGACTGTAGATTTTTTAAGTGACTTAGGAGCTATACCTATATTTGTACAAGTAAGAGAGCTATATGAACAAGATAAAATATTTAAATCGAATTTGATAGAAAAAGGGTTTAATCCATATGTTAGTAGAATAGCAAATATTGCACCACTAAGACACCTATATGACTCTATAGGAGCTGACCTATATATAGGTCACGAAAATCCTATGTTACTTAGAGAAAAAGGACTTATGCAAATAACTATGGATTCGCATGCTCAAAAAATAGGGTATGAATTACCGATAGCTATGATGAAAGACTTAATTAAATTATTTGAGATGAAAAACAATAAAATGGGAGGTATGATGCATGGAAGTTTATAAGTATTTCCCAGTTGCAAGCGATAGAATGGGTATTATATGGACTTTGGCATCTATAAAAGATGCATGTGTTATAGAGTTTGGGCCAGCTGGAACTACTCATTATGCAATAGAAGGAATAGGAAGTTTAAATGGGGAAGATGAAGCAAAGGTATATTCCACACATATGGATCAAAGTGATGTTACATTTGGAAAATATCACAGACTTGAAAAAGCAATATTAGAAATTGATGAAAATACATCTCCGAAGTACATATTTGTAATGGCATCTTCTATATCATCTATTATAGGAGCAGATATAAATAGCGTTTGTGATATGTTAAAAGGTAGTACTAAAGCAAAGCTAATACCTATAACTACTGGTGGGTTAAAAGATGATTATAACGTTGGTGTTGAGTATATGCTAGAGATATTGGCTTCACAAGTTGTAAAAGAAAATACAAAAGATATTAATAAGTACAATATTTTAGGATTTAATATAGACAAATACAACTATTTATCTGACTGTAAAGAGCTTGAACGATTGATGAAAGAATTATTTGATAAAGAGTTAAACACAGTATTTACAGCTAATTCTAGTATAGAAGATATTGAAAATTCAACAAAAGCATCATTAAATATAGTTGTTAGAAAAGAAGCTTTAAAGGCAGCTGAGTATATGAAAGAAAAATATAATATACCATATATTTATAAAAACCTATACGGATTAAAGAATACTATAGATTTTCTAGAAGAAGTAAATCAAATTGAAGGATACGACTTGAATAAAGTAAAATTTGATGAAGAAATTCAAATTATTAAAAAGCATATGTTTGGATTAAAGAGAAAATTTTATTTCTATAATGAAATAAAAGACTGTGCAGTATTTGGAGACTATGATACTGTTTTAGGATTTAATGATATGCTAGCTGAATTAGGTCTAAATGTAATTAGAAAAGAAATTTTATACAAAACTACATGTGAAGGTGATGAAGTTTTAGTTGGAAAAAGTGAACTAGAAAGGATGAAATTTCTAAAAGAAAAACAATTAATGATTCTTTTAGGGGATGGACCTAGCATAGATATGAAACATGATTCTAAACTAGATATACAAGTAAGTAATCCAAACCTTGAGAAAGTAAATATATATCCATACACACCGTTTGTTGGATTTAGAGGATGCTTATATATTATTGAACAAGTATTAAATATAAAATCATAGGAGAATATACATTATGGAAAATTTATTAAAATCACAAAAAAGTTTAATTATAAGTTCATTAAGTAAAAACAGTAATCCAGAGGTAAGTTATGCACCGTTTATAATAAAAAATAATAAATTATACATTTATATAAGTAAAGCTGCTAATCATTATTTTAATTTGTTAGAAAATAATAAGTGTTCAGTTATGATAATTGAAGATGAAAATGAAAGCAAATCTATATTTGCAAGACAGCGAGTGAGTTTTTCTTGTGAAGCAGAAATTAAACAAGATGATTGCAATTACATATTAGATGAGTTTGAAAAAATTCATGGGAGTCAAATAATGATGGTATTAAAAAGTTTAGATTTTGATATTTTTGAACTAAATATAAAAAGCGGGAGATTAGTTAAAGGATTTGGGCAGGCTTTTGATATTGAAATTGTTGATGAAGAGTTTGTATTAAACCAAGTTATTGGAGGAGGACATAAATAAAAATAAGGCATTGCACTATGTGCAATGCTTTATTTTGTTAAAGTTTTCCATTTTTCAACCGTATATAAGTAGATGGTATCAAATTAGCTATATTTTAGAAGTTATTATACTTCTTTTTAAGAAAAGCTATCATAATCAACAGAGGACAGGGAGGAAAATATATGAAATTAAAAAACTTAAAAATAGGACAAAAGTTAGGGTTAGCATTTGTTATTTTATTAGTGCTTACTGCATTATCAAATTTATTTTTAATAAGTAACCTAAAAAAATCTGCAAATCAAAGTCACGACTTATATACAGGTCCTTTTCAAGTAACAAATGAATCTATGAGTATTAGAAGAGATTTAGTATCTATAGATCAAAATGTTATGAACTCTATTGCGGGGAACAAGCCTGAAGAACATGAAGCATCGGCTCAAAAAGACTTTGAAAGTATTGAAAATAGTATGAAAATACTTAGAGAAAAAGCTTTAGGTGATAAAAAGCTGGTTAGCGACCTTGAAGCATCTATAGAAAATCTTAAAAAAGAAAATAACAATATATATTCACTTTTACATCAAGGAAAAGCACAGGAAGCACAACAAATTGCAATAACAGATGGAAGTGGATACTACAATGGATATGTTGCATCTATAAATGCCGCAAAAGCTGTATATGAAGATGAAAAAGCTCGTAGTGTAGATTTTGATAAGCAAATAAAAGAAAGATCATCAAAAGCTATTACATCTTCTGTAGTAATAAGTGCAGTTGTTATATTAACAGGTATTGCTATTTGTATAATTATAACAAAGAAATTACAAAATCCAATCAAAGAATTAGAATCTGCTGCAAATAAAATGGCAGGTGGAGATTTTGATATAGATATTGAATATGATTCAAAAGATGAATTAGGTTCATTATCAGATAGCATGCGTCAAATGAGTAGTAAAACAAAAGAGATTATAATGGATACTACACACGTATTAGAAGAAGTTGCATCTGGAAATTTTGATGTTGAAACTAGTACTGAGTACGTAGGAGTATTTAAAGTAATAGAAAGTTCTGTTTTAAAAATAACTAAAGATCTAAGTGAAATAATGTTACAAATAAACTTAGCATCAGAAGAAGTTGAAGGAGCATCAAATCAAGTATCAAGTGGATCACAACTTTTAGCACAAGGTGCTACAGAACAAGCGAGTGCAGTGGAAGAATTATCTGCAACTATAGCAGAAATATCAGATAAAATTAAAGAAAATGCTGATAATGCAAAGAAAGCAAATTCATTAATGTTAAATTCAAGTAAGCAAGTTAAAGAAGGAAATGACCAAATGACTCATATGATAAAAGCAATGGAAGAAATATCATTTACTTCTAATGAGATAGCTAGAATAATAAAAACAATAGATGACATAGCATTCCAAACTAATATATTAGCATTAAACGCAGCAGTAGAAGCGGCTCGTGCAGGAGAAGCTGGTAAAGGATTTGCTGTTGTTGCAGATGAAGTTAGAAACCTAGCGTCTAAATCAGCTGAGGCTGCAAAAAATACAGCTACACTTATTGAAAATTCAATAGAAGCTGTTGATAAAGGTAATGAAATAGTAGAAAACACAGCTGATTCATTCAAGAGAATAATAAATACAACAAATAGAACGACTGCAGTAGTTAATGATATAGCAAAAACATCTGAAGATGAAGCTAATGCAATAAATCAAGTTACACTAGGTGTAGATCAAATATCTGAAGTAGTTCAGACAAATTCAGCAACTTCAGAAGAAAGTGCAGCTGCTAGTGAAGAATTAAGTGGACAAGCACAAATGTTAAAATCACTTATAGAAAGATTTAAGTTAAAAAGTGAGAAGGGTTCAAGTAAAAATATAAATTTTGAAGAAGAATTAGATGATTATTTTGGAGCTAAAAATATTTAAATTTAGTTAACTTATTGTGATGTTATATCTAGTACCTTCCTGCACTAAAGCCTAAAACCTGGCTTTAACGTTTAGTCAGGTTCTAGATATAACACACTTATAGGAAAAGTTAAACTAAATTTTATTGAAGGTGTCGTGGGGTTGCGACACCTTTTATTTTTGTGCTTTTCAAAATTACACTTGCATTACGAGGTATTTTGATTTACTATATTTATGTAACTACATCGTATAGTGAGGTACTTAATGAACGGAGGTGATTTCATGGAATTAAATAAAGAAGTTTTAAAAGGTCACATAGATACATTAATTTTAGCTATTTTAGATGAAAAAGATTCATATGGATATGAAATAGCTAAAATTGTTAGGGATAAAACTACATTTGAGTTAAAAGATGGAACAATGTATGTTTCTCTTAAAAGATTAGAAACAAAAGGATTGATAAAATCTTACTGGGGAAATGAACAAGGGGCAGGAAGCAGAAGAAAGTATTACAACATAACTGATGAAGGAAGAACCGCTTTAGATATAAAAATACAAGAGTGGGATTTTGTGCAAAACATAATGAATCAATTTTTAAAGGGGAGAAAATAAGTTATGAAAATTATTGATGAATATTTAAAGTCATTATATAAAAATGATAAAAGTAAGGAAGTAAAAGAGCTAAAAGAAGAGTTAAGGGAGCATTTAATAACATCAACTACTGAATTTATTGATAATGGATACTCAGAAGAAGATGCACAAAGAGAAGCTATAAATCAATTTGATGGTGGAACTGAAATGCTAAAAGATTTGCATAAATCGCTTAAGGAAAGTAAAGTTGCTAATGAAAAATTAAATAAAAGAATGATAAATATATTCAAAAATACAGCTATACTAGCTTTAATAGTATGTTTGTCGATGATGGTGTTTAGAGGTCGTATAAATGATAAAATTAATTATATACGAGATATTATAGACCTTAAATTGGATATTATAGTAAGTGAAAAAGACCTATATAATCCAAAAACATATGAAAAAGAATTTAATGATTTACTTAATACTAAAGAATTTAATGATGTAAGATATTTAGAAATATATACAGCTGGAAATGAAAAGGTTCTATATAAACATACAGATAAAAATATAAAAAAAGAAGAGCTTATTAATATAGGTGGAAATACAATTGGACTTACATCAAAAGGAGAAAGAGGCGGATTTAATGTAGGAATAGACTATACTCTACTATCAACAATTCATATTGTTTTTGGATGCTCATTTTATATAGGAATAGCTTCAGCTATTATTTATATAGCTTTACTTATAAAATTTAAGTATGCATTTAGAAAAAAATTAATTTATAGAGAAGTTTAATATATAAAACTAATTGGAGGTGTCGAAGGATTACGACACCTTTTTTGTTGAATTGTTAGAATATTAAGTTAAAAGGTGATTAAGAAAATATGGTGAATGATTAATAATATTGGTAAAAAATGACAAATAAGGGGTGCATTATGAATAAAAAAATATTTGGAGGATTATTAATAACAAGTATGTTATTAATATCGGGGTGTACATCTACTAAAACTACAGATGTAAATTTATTAGCGACTACAGATTTACATGGAGTACTTCCAAATGAATTAAGTGAATATGTAGCAAGTGAAAAAAAGAAAGATAAAAATATAACATTAGTAGATGCTGGTGATTTTTGTGATGGTGAATTCGGTGTATCTGGGGATATGGAAAAATTCTTTGAACATACAGGGCAGGATAGGTTAGCGAATAATATACAATATAGGGATATGCCTTTAGCAAAAGAAATGAAAGATATTGGATATGACACTGTAACTCTTGGAAATCATGAGTTTTTAGGAAGTAAAAAAGAATTAGATAATATGATAACTAGCTTTGAAAAACAAGGTTTAAGTGTCTTGTCAGCAAATACATATAAATCAAATGGAGAAAGTTATACAAAGCCTTATGTAATAAAAGAAGTAGAAACTCCAGAGGGAACTGTAAAATTAGGAATACTTGGACTTACTATAAAAGAAGTTGGAGAAAGTAAATACTGGGATGGAGAAAAGTTAGTAGAAAATAAATCTTTGGAACTTAAAGATCAAGCTGGTTTTAAGGGAGAACTATATATGACAGACTTAGTAGAAGATGCTAAAAAATGGGTCAAAGTCATGAAAGAAAAGGATAAAGCTGATGTTATAGTAGCTGTTGCTCATACTGGAGAAAAGCCTAAAAAACCAAGACACCCAGGAAATAGAATACAAGATTTAGCCACACAAGTTGATGGTATAGATGCAATTGTAGCAGGGCATAACCATGTTCAAATTAAACAAAATGATTATAAAAATAAATCAGGAGAGAATGTTATAGTAACAGAACCTGGGAAACATGGAGAATGTATTTCAAAAATAAATTTAAAGCTAGAAAAAGATGGAGATAAATGGGAAGTTATTGATAAATCAAGTAATATAGTTCAATTTGAGAAAAGCAAAAAAGCTCTAAATGAGATGTGTAACAACATAGGTATATTTGGGGCTTCATTATTTGAGAAAAAAGATAAATTAGGTGAAGAAATAAGCTTTGGGAAAACTATGAAGTTTAAGTGGAATAAACTATATGTGTTTAGTCCAAAAACACCAAGAGAAAAAATTTACAATACAGTTGGATATAAGTTTTTAAATATTGCTGAAAGTAATAAACCACAGTTAGTATTTATGAATGGAAATGAAGTTGTCTTATACATGAGTGGAGAGGAAAGGTGTGCACCGTATAGCTTTGATTTTAAAAAATCAGATTTTAATGATGGAGTTTTAACTATTAGATCTGATAAAAATGACTGCTTTAGAATGGAAGAAGGAGAAGAAAATACATATACGAATAGTCCTACGATTAAGTTTGTTTATACATCTAAGTAGAGTTAAGATGAAGAAAGGGTTTTGAGATTTTATGAATAAAAAATTATTATATATAACTATAGGAATAGTTGCAATTTTTATAGGTGGATGTACATCTACAAAAACGACAAATATAAGTGTATTAGCTACTACTGACTTGCATGGAACATTACCATATGAGTTAAGTGATTATGTTGCAAATGAAAAAAGTAAAGATAAGAATATTACTTTAGTTGATGCAGGAGATTTTTTTGACTTAGGGTTTGGAGCATCTGACGATATGAATAGATATTTTGATAAACGTAGAGAAAATAGAAATATTGAAAAATACATAGAAGCACCTATAGCAAAGGAAATGAAAGCTATAGGGTATGATGCAGTAGTTCTTGGAAATCATGAATTTGTATCTAATAATAAGTTTTACCTAGACAATTTAATATCTGATTTTGAAAAACAAAAAATAGATGTATTATCAGCAAATGCATATAAAAATAACGGAGATAATTATACAAAACCATATGTTATAAAAGAGCTAAATACTCCACAAGGTACTTTGAAATTAGGAATTTTAGGGCTTACAATAAAAGAAGTTGGAGAAGGGGATGTAGAATTAAAAGATTTACCAAATTACAACCAAGAACTGTATATGACAGATTTAGTAGAAGATGCTAAAAAATGGGTTAAGGTCATGAAAGAAAAAGACAAAGCTGATGTTATCGTGGCTGTTGCTCACACTGGAGAAAAGCCTAAAAAACCAAGACATCCAGGAAATAGAATACAAGACTTAGCGACACAAGTTGATGGTATAGATGCAATTGTTGCAGGGCACAACCACGTTCAAATTAAACAGCATGATTATAAAAATAAATCTGGTGAAACTGTTATAGTAACAGAACCTGGGAAACATGGGGAATGTATATCTAAGATAAATTTCAATATAGAAAAAACTAAAGATGGATGGGATGTTGTTGATAAGTCTAGTGAAATAGTCCAGTTTGAAAAAAGTAAGAAAGAATTAGAAGATATGTGTAATAATCCAGGAAATTTACATATTAAAATTATGGATTTAAGTGAAGATACTAAAGAAGTTAATATAGGTGAATTAAAACCTTTTGAATGGGATAAGGCATATGTATTTAAGATAGGAACTCCAAGGGATGAAATTTATAAAACTATTGGATATAAGTTCTTAAATATTGGGGAATCAGAAGTTGGAGAGTTTAATCAAGTTGCTTTTATGAAAGAAAACAAAGTAGTATGTTTCTTATATGGGAAAAAAGAAATGACTGGATTTGGCATAAACTTTAATGATAATGATTTTAAAGGAAATATTTTAGAAATTATCCCTGGGAAGAATGATAAATTTTCAATTGATAGAAGTGAAAAAGAACCTTTATATGGACTTCCTATAGTTAACTTAAATTATATAGGACGATAGGATGGTTATAAGAAAGATATCACATATTACTTAGTGTGATATCTTTTTTTGTATTTTATTTTAAATAAATTATTAATTTAGGTTAATATATTAAGATGAGTACAAAATTTTGCATAAAAAATGTGCGTATATTTTGTCTTTTGTGCAAAAATAAAAAGTTATATAATGAACTTAAGAAAGGAAGAACATATGAAACTTAATAAAAGACTAGAAGATATATTAGATATACTTATGAATCATGAATATGTAAAAATTGAAAAAATAGTTAAGTTATTAAATATTTCTAGAAGAACAGTTTATTACGATATTTCAAAAATTAATAATCATATAAAAAAATATAATTTAGAAATATCGAATGTAAGAAACTTAGGTTATCATATAAGCTCAGAAGATAAAGATAAGATAAGAAAGGCGCTTAAGTACTCTAAAGATGACTATATATTATCTTCAGAAGAAAGATGCATAAGTATAATAATAGATTTGTTTTTATCTTTAGAAAAATCAACAATAGAAAGATATTGTAACAAGCTTTTAGTAAGCAGAAATACTGTTTTAAACGATATCAAAAATGTTAGAGAATATATAAGTAAATATAAATTAGAATTAGAAGCTAAAAATGGATATAAGTTAGTTGGAAGCAATAATTCTAAAAGATATCTATTTATAAATTTATACAATGAATACAATTATTTTTTCGATGAATACGGGTATATGCAAGTATTTGAAGATATAAAAACTTTAATGAAAGAAGAAAATCTAAATATTTTTAAAAATACTAACGCAAATTATATACTTATGTATTTAGCAATTTTTTATAAAAACTATTATGTAAAAAATAAAGATACTATAACTTTTAAAAATGAAGATAAGAATTTCTTAGATAGTTTAGACTCTCACAAAGAGGTTAAAAGATTATTAAATATAATTAGAAAAGTCCTAAACAATGATATTGATGAAGATGAAGTATATTATATACAAACGTTTTTTACAAGAGATGAAGATATAAGAAACTATTTTTATCAAAATGAACTTAATAGTAAATATATTCTTCCTGTTAATATGATGGTAAAAGAGTTTGAAAAGATTTCTTGTATATCGATAGAAGATTATGATGTGTTATCTAAAAATATACTGAATCATCTTATACCTTCTATATTTAAAATAAGGTATGGAATTTACTACTTAAACTTAATAAAAAGTGAAGTAAAGCAAAAGTATAAATCAATATATCAATTTACAAAACAAGTTGTAAAAACTATTGAGAACAACTTAGATATATATTTAAATGATGATGAGATAGCATATATAGCTATGTACTTTGGAGGATATAGTTCCAAAATGGGAGTTGAAATTAAAATTCCTAAAATTGTTATAGTATGTAATTCAGGTATGGCAACTTCACAGCTTCTTAAAAATCAGATAGAGCAGTTATTTGATTTGATAGAAATTCAAGATATATTGCCTTTAAAAAATTTTGAAAATTATGAAAAGTACTATGATTTTGCTATAACTACTGTAGACTTAAACCAAAAACAAGCTATAAAGGTAAATCCTATACTTACAGATTTAGATAAGCAAAATTTACTTTCTCAAATATCAAATACGCAATCTGTATTTAATTTTGAACAAGAATTTATAAATAAAATTATCAATGGAGTAGAAAAATACGCAACTATTTCAAATAAGGAAAAGCTAAGAGAAGAAATTAAAAATATTGTAATTTCTTCTAGAGAAAAAGGAAAAAGTTATAAAGCAACATTAAGAGAACTTCTAAATGAGGATACTATTTATTTAAATCAAGAAGCAACAAGTTGGGAAGACGCAATAAGGGTTAGTGCAAATCCACTAAAGAATTTAGGATATGTTAAAGATTCTTATATAGATGCTATGATAGAAAATGTAAGAAAATTAGGACCATATATAGTTATAGCTCCAAAGGTTGCTATGCCACATGCAAGACCAGAAGATGGGGTAAATAAAGTTAGCATGACCCTTACAACATTTAAAGAAGATATTTATTTTTCTGGCAAAGAGCAACATAAAGTTAAGATTCTTATAAGTTTAGCTCCAAAAGATAATCAAACACATATAAAAGCACTTGCTTGTCTGACTAAAATGCTAAGTAAAAAAGAAAATATAGATAAAATCTTAAATAGTAAAGATAAATATGAAGTTTTAGAAGTTATAAATAAATACTCAAGATAAGCAAGGGGGGGGTAAGAGATGATAGTTAAAGTTTTAGACAATGTAAATGACTATGAAGAAGCTATCAAAATTACTTGTGATATTTTACAAAAAAGGGATTCAATAAATGATTCTTATTATGAAGCAATATTAAACAAAATTGATGAATTTGGATCATACTTTTGCATAGCACCTAAAATTGCAATGCCACATGCAAGACCAGAAGATGGAGCACTAAAAACAGATTTATGTTTGTTGAAGTTAAATAAGCCAGTAGATTTCTTAGGCAAAGAAGTTAGTTTATTTTTCACTTTAAGTGCAGTTGATAGTAGCTCACATCTAGAAATTATGCAAAAGGTTGCTAAAGTATGTATGGATCAAAATAAATTAAATACAATATTAAATTTAAATAATGAAAAAGAGATAATGGAGGTAATGTAATATGAATAGAATAATGGCAGTTTGTGGATCAGGATTAGGATCAAGTTTTATGGTAGAGATGAATGTTAATGAAGTATTAAGTGAATTAGGATTAAGTGGATATGAAGTTTCTCATAGTTCTCTAGCAGATGCAACAGCTGATCAAGCAGATATATTTATAACAGCAAGAGACTTAGAAGATAGTGCATCTCACTTACCAAACTTAATAGTTTTAGATGCGTTATTTGATAAAGATGAATTAAAAGCTAAATTACAAGAAAAATTAGGTTGCTAGAACCTAAATAAAGAGGGGGCATCATAGATGAGTGGTTTTTTAAAAGTAACTATCGACTTTTTATCTGAGCCATCAGTGCTTGTAGGATTTATAGTTTTAGTAGGACTTTTATTACAAAAGAAGCCTATTGAAGATATAATAAAAGGAACTTTAAAGGCTATGGTTGGATTTGTTGTAATAGCAGCTTCAGCAGGTATAATAGCAGGTTCACTAGAACCATTTGGTAAAATGTTTGAGTATGGATTTAATGTAAGTGGAGTTATACCTAACAATGAGGCAGTAGTTGCACTTGCTATGGATCAATTCGGTACAGCTACAGCGCTTATAATGACATTTGGTATGATAGTAAATATTCTTATAGCTAGATTTACGAAATTTAAATATATATTTTTAACAGGACATCATACATTATTCATGGCTTGTATGATAGCTGTTATATTAATATCAGGTGGAATGAGTGGAGCTCACTTAATATTTACGGGTTCACTTGCACTAGGACTTTTAATGGTAATTTCTCCTGCTATATGTCAACCTTTCATGAAAAAGATAACTAAGAATGACTCAGTAGCACTTGGTCACTTTTCATCAGTTGGATATGCTATATCTGCATCAATAGGAAAAGCTGTTGGAAAAAATTCAAAATCAACAGAGGAAATGAAAGTTCCTAAGTCTCTAAGTTTCTTAAGAGATTCAGCAGTTTCTATATCAATAACTATGTTAATTCTATATATAGTAGTTGCACTTGTTGCAGGGCCTAAGTTTATTGAATCAGAGTTATCAGGTGGTAAAAACTTTATAGTATTTTCAATGATACAAGCATTAACTTTCGCAGCAGGATTTATATTAATCCAAAATGGAGTTAGATTAGTCTTAAATGAAATCGTTCCTGCATTTAAAGGAATAGCTAGCAAACTAGTGCCTAATTCAAAACCAGCACTTGATTGTCCTATAGTTTTCCCTTATGCACCAAATGCAGTATTAATAGGATTTTTAAGTTCATTCATCGGAGGTATAGTTTCGATGTTAGCTCTTGCAGCAGCAGGACTTGTAATAATAATACCAGGGGTTGTGCCTCATTTCTTCACAGGAGCTACAGCTGGAGTATTTGGAAACTCAACAGGTGGTAGAAAAGGAGCTGTAATTGGAGCTTTTGTAAATGGAGTAATTATATCATTACTACCAGTAGCATTGCTTCCTGTACTTGGTAGTTTAGGAGTTGCAAACTCTACTTTCTCAGATGGAGATTTTGGAGTTGCTGGAATATTCTTAGGTAAGGTACAAGCTTTAGTTGGAGGATATGGACTTACAGCAGTACTTTTAGGAATACTTGCAATACTAGTTATTTTAACAGTTAGTTCTAATAAAAATAAATCATCAAAAATAGAAAACTAATTTAAAAAGCCGGTTAAAAGAAAGTTTCTTTTAATCGGCTTTTTTAATAAAAACTATATCTAAATTTGAACTTGTTTTCTTTCATTGAAGAAGCTTTTATATGCAATATATGTAGCCATAATACTAGAAATTGATGTTGAAGCTAAAATCATAAATGTAACCATTATTTGAAATTTTATAGCTATAAGTGGGGATGTACCACCTAAAATTAGCCCAGTCAT
This sequence comes from Paraclostridium bifermentans, assembly GCF_019916025.1. Taxonomy (NCBI): domain Bacteria; kingdom Bacillati; phylum Bacillota; class Clostridia; order Peptostreptococcales; family Peptostreptococcaceae; genus Paraclostridium; species Paraclostridium bifermentans. The sequence goes on from NZ_CP079737.1 coordinate 972,643, forward strand.
CATTCCCGGAAGAGAAACTATACCTAATGTTTTAGCAGAATCTATAGATGGAAGCATTGAAGTTTTAACACTATCCCTTATTATTTCTTTTGAAGCTGAATAGATGTCACTTCCTAAAGAAAGTTTTACTTCTACCTCATTAAGTCTAGTTTTAAAACTATTGCTAAGATTTCTATAACTAAGCCCTATAGCAACCATAGAGTTACTAATAACCATTCCTGCAACTGGAATTATTTGATTTGGTACAAATTTAATAGCACCTGATAAAACTAGTATCGTTAATGTTATAGAGCTTCCAACAATTAAAGATATGAACGATACAAAGACTACATTCTTTATTTCCTTACCTCTTTTTTTAGTATTTAAAGCAGCTATAAACGTCATTATAAGTAATATGATAATTGTAAATGCAGAGTTTTTTAAATTAAAAACATACTCTAATATGTAACCTACTAATATAAGTTGAATTATAGCCCTTATCATACTTATAATAATTTCTTTTTCAAGCTTCAAATCTTCTTTATATGAAATAAATATAGGAATTGCAATAAGCGCAGATGCTATAATAAGTGATATTGTATTCATTATCTTAAGTCCTCCTCAGCACAAATTTGGCCTTGATCCATTTGAATTCTTTTATTAAATATAGACTCACTTTGCTCTAAACTGTGAGTAACCCAAATAACAGTAATTCCATTATCGTTCATTTCTTTTATTAAAGACTCAACTATTTTAGCGTTCTCTTTATCTAATGCAGATGTAACTTCATCTAACAATAATATATCAGGTGTAAACATTAGGTTTCTTATAAGCGCAACTCTTTGCTTTTCTCCACCAGATAAAGCATTTATATCTTTATGTAGATATTCTGAATCTAAATTTAATTTCTTCATAAATTGAAGGATTCTTTGTTCATCAATTTCTTTTTTTCTTATAATAAATGGATATGAAAGATTATCAAATACTGATTTACCAAATAGATAAGGAATTTGAACGCAATAGCTAATTTTTTTTCTAAGTTCTATGGGATCATAATCTATATAATTTTTTTCTTCGAAAAATATTTCGCCATTTGTAGGGCTTATTAAGTCTGAACAGATTTTAAGAAGTGTACTTTTACCACTTCCTGAAGAGCCTATTATAGATACACAATCGCCTTTTTCTATATTTAAATTTACACAATCTAGTATCTGTGTGTTATCTGAAATATATCTTATGTCTTTTAGTCTGAGTATACTCAACTCAACACCTCCTTAAGTAGTTGCATTTTATATAATTAAAATGATAATATATATTATAATGTCTAAAATCGATATCGAAATACGATATTAACTAGGTATGATTATATAACATATGGAGGAAACAATGCAAGAACAAATACTGAGAAAAATATTTTTAGGATTTATACATATTCACATACTTCATCATGCAAAAAAGGAACCTTTTTATGGATCATGGATGATAGAAGAATTAAAATCACATGGATATGATATAAGTCCGGGAACTCTATACCCTATACTTAAGGCAATGGAACAATCAGATTTGATAAATAAAGAAGAAATAGTAGTAGGTGGCAAAGTAAGAAAATATTATAAAATTACACCTGATGGAGAGCTTGTACTAAAAGAATCTAAGATAAAAGCTAAAGAACTTTTTAAAGAACTTGAGTAATTAGATATAAATTTTATTGTAAATAGAGATTAGATTATATACCATTTAAAACATATATTAAGTTAAGGGGGATGTGGGGGAATGAACAACGAAAATAAATATAGCATAGATAATATATCAAAAAACTTAATTGAAAATTATAGAGCAGTAGAAATTACGCTAGAGGATTTTTTAAATATGGATGAAAACAATGAAGAATACAGTTTTGAAGACATTTCAAAAATTTACAAAATAGATAATTTGGGTGTTATTGAAAAACTATTAAGTGAAGAAGAAAAAACACAAATAGAATTGACTATAGAACATCTAAATAATATAGATAATGAGGATTCTTCATATTTAGATAAAATAAGTACTGGTCAGTTAATTATCATAGTTCTTGAAAGCAAAGATAAAGTTAATTTATCAGGATTTATAATGGAAGGAAATGGTCAAGTTTTATTTGATTATTTAACCAGTTTAATTGGAAATGATGTAAAAAAAGAATTTAATAAATTAGATGAAATTATTGAGGAATTAAAAGAATTTAAGCCGTATGGAAAATATTTTAAATAGTGTTGAAAATAAAAAGAGAGTTGTAGTTATTGAAGAAATACTTAAAGACTGAACTTAAAGTCTTTGTATGAATGAAATAACTACAACTCTTTTTTAAGTCCACACTCTAGTCTATGTACAACCCCATAGCTATAGTATTATAATAAATACTATTTACACATATATCTTTCTTCAATAGTCCTTCTTTTTCAAATCCAAACTTTTCATAAAGTTTTACGCCTCTAATATTATCTTCTCTGACTAGAAGGTTGATTTTCTTTGTTATTTTATTAGATTTAGCCCAGTCAATAAGATAAGCCATAATCTCGCTTCCAAGACCTATACCCCAATATTTTTTTCGAAGGCTTATTCCTAATGTTCCGTTGTGCTTCATTCTTTCTTTTTGAACTGAAGTAATAGAAGCTATTCCAACAATTTCATTTTCTATAATAATTAGTACATTCTTAGAATTATTCATACTATTTACTCTTTCGATATAATCTTGCTCTGCTTCTACACTTATTGAAAATTCATTTTTTCCAAAGGTTATAAAATCACTTTCACCACCTATTATATTTAGGTAGTCTATCATTGATTGGGCATCTTCTTTTATTGGTGATCTTAAAATTGCAGTTTTACCATTTTTCAATTTAATTTCTTTCATATAAAATCTCCTTTTAATTTCAAGATTAATAAATCTTATTTAAATAGATATGATTCTTTGTAAAACTTATGAATCCTTTAAAAAAAATTAGAAATTATATAATAGTTTTGTAACATTAGTGTAAAAAATGGATGATAATATATAATATATTTATAAACTTTAAATACGAATGGATGTGAAAAGATGAATATATTAGTTGCTGATGATGAATTAAGTATGCTAAAAATCATAGAAGCTTATTTAAGAAAAGAAGGATTTAATGTTTTTACTGCTAGCAATGGAGAAGAAGCATTAGATGTATTCTATAAAAATAAAATTGATTTAGCTATACTAGATTGGATGATGCCTAAAATAGATGGGATAGAAGTTTGCAAGGAAATAAAAGAGAGCAGTAATATAAAGGTAATGATGTTAACAGCAAAGAGCCAGAGTGATGATGAGGTAGATGCTCTCAATTTTGGAGCTGATGACTATGTCAGAAAGCCATTTGATCCTAGAATTTTAATAATAAGGGCTAAAAAACTTATGGGATACAGTGATATAGTTACAATTAAAAATTTAAAAATAGATTTTAAATTTACAAAAGCATTTAAGGATAACGAAGATATAGGCCTTACTAAAACAGAATTTGAGTTATTAAAATGCTTTATTAATAATAAAGGTGTAATACTTTCAAGAGAAAAATTACTTGATTTAGTTTGGGGTATGGATTATTTTGGTGATTTTAGAACAGTAGATACACATATAAGAAGATTAAGAACAAAAATAGGTGAAAATTTTATAGTTACACATAGAGGATTAGGTTATAGTTTGGAGGAAAATAATGACTAAACTTAATAAAAAGCTAGCTATTAGTATATCTTTAGTTGTAGTAATTGTATCTATACTATCGCTAACTATAAATAATATTTTTATACATAAGTATTATTTACATGAAAAAAAGAAAATTATAAATACTGTTGGAGATAAAATTGAAAAATTAGACTCAGATACTATTATTAAAGACATAGATAGGATAGAGGATAAATATGGAATAAATATGATTTATACTCATTTAGATATGGCAAATGGTATAAATGAAGATGCTATAACGGAAGGCCTGATAAAAGAGTTTGAAAAGAAAGATATAAAACTTAAGAAATTTTGGATTTCTCATTATTTAGTTGAGGACATGAAGGAAAAAAGTATTAATAAAATATATAATCAGGGAAATCTAAAGTACAGCCTATTAGTCAAATTTATATTGAAAGATAATTATATATTTGCAATATCAATGCCTATAGAACATTCTCAAGAAACTATTTCTATAATAAATAAATTTAATTTAATACTTAATAGTTTTTCAGTGTTAATAATAATATTATTGACGTTTATTTTATCTAAAAAGATAATTGATCCACTTGAAAAAATAAAGCTATTATCTAAAGATATAGCAAAGTTAAATTTTAGAACAGAAAAAATAAAAACTAATGATGAAATAGAAGAATTAGCAGATAGTGTTAATCAAATGAGTGTAAGTTTGCAAAAAGCACAAAATGAATTAAATAAGAGAAATGAAAACTTAAAAATATTTATAGGTGGAGCATCTCATGAATTAAAAACACCTATAGCGCTTATAAAAGCTTATGCTATGGGAATACAAGATGGAATAGATGATGGAACTTATTTAGACACAATAATAGAAGAAAGTGAAAAGATGAATGATATAATCAATAACTTAATTTATCTTTCGAAATACGAAAAAAGAGAAGTGAAAATAAATTCATTTGATTTAAAGGAAATATTGTTGTTAATTATAGATGAATATAAATTGATTATAAATGAAAATCATATAGAGATTAATTTAAATATAGATAAAAAAGAATTTATGATTGATGGAGATATAGAAGGAATAAAAATTGTACTAAGAAACTTAATAAGTAATTCTATAAAATATACCATTGATAACAAGATATATATATCTTTAAATAAAAATGAAAAAGTATATGTGTCTGTATCCAATAGAGCTAGCGGAGTAATAGAATCTGAATTAGATAATATATGGAAGCCATTTTATGTATTAGAAAAATCAAGAAATAGACAATTATCTGGAACGGGATTAGGGCTTAGTTTAGTAAAGGAAATATTAGATGCACAAAATTTAACATATGGAACAAAATTAAAAAATGAATATATAGAATTTTTTATAGAGTTCTAAATAAAAAGAAACATTAAGGAGGCTATATAAATTTTAGCGACTTTTAAAGCATTTTCCAAGCTTTAGACGCAAAATTTATATAGCCTCCTTTTGTATTTTGTAACATTCATGAAACAAACTTTTTTTATAATAACCACATAACAAATAAACAAGGAGTGTGAGATTATGAAAAACAAAGGGTTTTTGGCAATGATAGTTGTTTTAATAGGATTAATTTATATAATGATAAGTTTTTATTCTTTAAAAGATATAAATAAAGAAGATATAGATGTTTCTAAATTTATAAAGGTAGTAGATGAAGTTAGTGATAATAAAGCTCAGATAAATTGGAAGTATGTTGCAGCTATCATTGGAGTTAAGGAAAAGAATAATTTAAATAATGTTAAAGAAGATGAAATTAAAAAAGTATCTAAATTATTTTTAAATGAAAATAATGAATCAAAAATTTTAAATAGTGTTGATGAAGTTACAAGCAAACTTAAATTTAATAAATTTGAAAAAAGCCTGACGCACAGGTATATAAATCAACTTAGTGACTTTGGAGTAATGCCACAAAGGTTAAGTAAAAATAGTGATTACACAAAGTTTATAAATTCAATAAAAGATGATGCAATACAAAATTATGAAAAGTATAAAGTTTTACCATCTATAACTATAGCCCAAGCAATATTAGAATCCGGATGGGGTCAATCAAGATTAGCTAAGGATTATAATAACTTATTTGGAATTAAAGCAGACGCAAATTGGAAAGGAGAGTATGTAACCTTAGAAACTAGAGAATTTAAAAGCAACACTGTAAATGGAAAGTTTAGAAAATATAAAGATGCAGGGCAATCTATTGATGATCATGCAAAGTTTTTATATGAAAATAAGAGATATCAAAACAATGGTGTATTTAATGCTAAGACATATATATACCAGGCAAAAGCTTTACAAAATGCAGGGTACAGCACAGATACAAATGAAAAAGGCGAAAAGGTTTATGCAAATAGATTAATTGAGATAATAAAGCAATATAATTTACAGCTTATAGATAATGAAGTTCAGAGTAAATAAAACTGTAACATACGTGTAACAAAAATAAACTAAAATGACTTTGAGGTGATAAAGATGAATAAAAAAATATCGTTATTGTTAAGCTTTGTACTTATAGGAACAAGCTTAGCGGGGTGTAGTAACGGGCTTACTAAAAGTGATGAAGATATATCAGCTAAGGTAGAAAAAGTTAATAACTTAGATTTTAAATATGACGTTAATCCTAAAAACTTTCAAGTATCTGTAGATGTTGATGGAAAAAAAGAAACTATCTCAGAACCTATGAAAGAAAGATCTGTTACTAATTTAAAAAAGAAAGACAATGAAATTTCATGGACATACCCAGATGAACATATTAATGTAGATATAAAAAAGAAAGATAATTACTTAGATGTAGACATCAAATCAACATCTAAAGAAACTAACACTTTTACTTGGCCAAGTGTTAGTGGGGAAAGTTATGTACTTCCTATAAATGAAGGAAAGTTTATACCAAGTAATGATAAATACTGGAAAGAGTATTTAAATGAGCAAATATTTAATACTATAGAGAGTTTTTCTATGCAATTTTTCTCAGTAAATAAAAGTAACTTTGCAGCCACTTATATAATGAAAAATAAATATAATGATGAGATTAAATTTGATACAAAAAATGATATAAAGTTTGATTTTACTCATGAATATCCAAGCATAAATAAAAATAAAGACTATGGATTTAGGATATATATAACAGAGAAGAATGTAAATGATGTAGCTAAAAATTATAAGAATTTTGTAATTGAAAATGGAGATTTTAAAACATTAGCAGAAAAAGCAAAAGAAAATAAAAATATAGAAAAATTATATGGAGCATCTCAGATTTATTTCTGGGGCAAATCTGTAATTACTGTTGATGATATTAAGTGGAACTTATTAAGACAAAACATGGATGAAGAATTCATAAACTGGATGAAAGAGCTTCTAAATACAAAAGTAGAAGATGGCAAAGAGGTTTCGAATGTTTTAGATGCTATAAAAAGTCAAGATTATGTAGATAAATATCAAAAACAAACAATAGTAAGTGGATTTAATTCAGTTATGATGTTAAAAGAATTTTATAATCCTAATGTATTTAAAGATTTAAATAAAGAAACTCAAGCTGTTGTAAAAAAAGGCATAAATAATTTAAATAGAAATGAATTAATTTCATTAAATAAAGAGTTATTAAAATCAAAACTTAAAGATTCAACAACTCCGACAACTTATTGGGCAAGAAATAATACGGTAGATGTATTAGATGATATGAAAAAATCAGGAATAGATAATGCTTGGATAGGATTTGATGATTTAGAGGCGGGATATGTTTCACCAGAGTTTGTAAAAAAAGCTAATGACTATGGATATTTAGTTGGACCTTATGATTCGTATCATTCAATTCATAAGCCAGGTGAGGAAAAATGGAGTACAGCTAAATTTGATGATAAATCATTATATGATAATGCAACAATAGAAGATAAGAATGGAAAAAAATTAGAAGGATTCCAAGGAACAGGTAGAAAACTAAATCCTACATTATCTATGCCTAGTGTAAAATCAAGAGTAAACAAGATTCTTAATGAAGGATATAAATTTAACTCATGGTTTATAGACTGTGATGCAACTGGAGAAATTTACGATGATTATTCTAAAAATCATATTACAACTCAAGAACAAGATTTAAATGCTAGATTAAAAAGAATGAGTTATATAAGCGATGATAAAAATATGGTTGTAGGATCAGAAGGTGGAAATGATTTTGCGAGTACGACTATAGCATTTGCACATGGGCTTGAAACACCTGCTTTTTCATGGATAGATCCAGATATGAATAAAAATAAAGATAGTGAGTATTATGTAGGTAGATATTATTCACCTACAGGAGGAGTTCCAGAAATTTTTGAAAAACAAGTTCCTGTTAAAGATTTATATAAAAAGATATTTATAGATCCAACATATTCACTTCCTTTATTTAGATTAGTTTATAATGATTCTGTTGTAACTTCAGATCAGTGGCTATGGGGTACATTTAAAATACAAGGTGAAGTGGAAAATAGAATGATGAAAGAAGTTTTATATAACACAGCTCCTATGTATCATATAGATAAAAGTGAATGGGAGAAACATAAAAAAGAAATTTTAAACCATGATAAAGTTTGGTCAGAGTTTGATAAAAAAGCTATAAATAAGCCTATGACTGACTTTGAGTTTTTAAGTAGTGATAGATTAGTTCAGACGACTTGTTATGGAGATGATTTGAGAGTTGTAGCAAATTTCTCTAATAAAGACTTTAAATATAAAAATGATACAGTAAAAGCAAATTCTCTTATTATATATGATAAGGAAGAAAAAACTGTTTATAATCCTCAATAAACTAAAGTAGAGTATCTAAATGAGATACTCTACTTTATTGTGCTATAATTGTATAGTATAATTATTAACTGATTATATTAAAAAAAGTGGGGTAAAAATAAATTACAAAATAAATGATTTTAAGTATACCAAAATGTTAAATAATAAATTATACTATATTAATGACAAAATAAAGAGTAAAGACTAATCGTAGATATACTAGGAGGTAAATATAGTGAAGCTACAGAAAATGGGCATGAGAACCATAAAAACAGGAATAGCTGTAATGCTATGTATATTATTAGGGCAATTTCTTGTTCAAAAAATTTTTTACTGCGCAATAGCATGTGTAATTTCTGTTCAAGATACAGTTAAAGGATCTATGAAAGCAGGTCTAAACAGAGTAAAAGGAACAATTGTAGGAGGTATAATAGGATTTTTATTTGCACTTATACAGCCAGGAGAACCTATTTTATGTGGAATAGGTATAATGCTAACTATATATGCGTGTAATTTATTAAAAGTGAACTCTGTAGTAGTATCATGTGTAACATTTTTAGCAATACACTTAGGCGTTGGAACATATAATCCGGCATACTATTCTATACATAGAGTTATAGATACATCTGTTGGGGTAGTAATAGGAGTAGTTACAAACTACTTAATAGCAAGACCTAATTACTTAGACAAGACTATAAATGAATTTAAAAATATAGAAAAATCAGCTATACAACTTATAGAGTCAAAAATTGTAAACGAAGAAAGCTTAGATATAAACATATTTAAAAAGAATATACAACAATTAGATAAAATATACTCTAAATTGTCTGATGAATTAGATTATGGTGGTAAATATGAAGCTGATATAGAAAATTTAGAAAGATCTATAAGTATATGCAGAGAAATTTATTTCCACATGCAGTCTATAGAGCTATTAGAAAATAAGTTATATCTAAATAAAGAAAATTTTAATGCAATAAAAGAATTGTACAACACAGAGGAAATTTGTTTTGATGTTGAAGAAAATAAGAGTCCTGTGTTCAATTACCATTTAAGTAAGATAATAGACGAAATAAAAACTTTAAAAGATTTTAATGAATCTATTCAATAAATGTCCTGGGTCAAAATACCTAGGATATTTTTTACGCTTAAGAAATTTTGAATTATTTATAAAACCTAGTTAATTATTAATAATTAAATCATAAATAAAATGAGGATGTGAATTTGTGAAACTTAATAAAAAAATTATTTTTATTTTATTAATAGTTATTATTTTGCCTATATCTGCATTGTACTTATTAATAAAAGATAGTAATAAAAAACAAAAAATTGATATGGAAAAAACACAAAGTGAAAAAATTGAACATCAAAAAGTTATTAATATAGCTTTATTTGGATTAGATAGAAGAAGTAAGGAAGAAAAAGCTAGAGCAGATTCTATAATGGTTGCTAGTGTGGATTTGGAAAATAAAACTGTTAACTTAGTATCTATACTTAGAGATACATTAGTAGATATCGAAGGGCATGGAAAGGAAAAACTAAATCATTCATATGCATATGGAGGAGCTAAGTTAGCGCTTGATACTTTAAACTCAAATTTTGATTTGAATTTAAAGAACTATGTAAGTGTAGATTTTTTTAGTTTAGCTAAATTAATTGATTTAGTTGGGGGCGTAGATATAGACCTTAAAGATTATGAAGCAAATCAAATAAATAAAAACTTAGATGAAATTAATAATATAGAAAAATTACCTTATGGAACTGATTACATTGAGGGAATGGAGAATAAAAATTTAAATGGAAGACAAGCTGTTGCATATAGCAGAATAAGAAAAGAAGGTAATGGAGATTACGAAAGAACTCAAAGACAAAGAACAGTTTTAAAATCTATAATAAATAAATATGAAAATTTAGATTCTAGCAAAAAGTTTGAAGTTAATATGGAAATGATGTCTCAAGTTAGTACGAATATACCAGTCAATGATATAAAATATATACAAGAAAAAATGCAAAATGAAAAAAATTATAAAATAAATCAGTATATGATTCCAGTTGAAGGTAGTTTTGAAACAAAAACAATCAATGGAATGTGGGTTATTGATGCTAACATGAAAGAAAATATAAATCAATTACATAAATATATAAAATAAAAAGACGGGTGTCAGTGGTAGCACCCGTCTTTTTTAAAGGAGAAATAAGTATAGTATGTTTAGTGATATAATTAAAAATTGCATTTGAAATTATATTAAAAGTATAAACAAAAAAATGAATTATATACAAAAAAATATTCAATTTTATAAATAAAACTGAAAAATAAGAAATCTTATTAAAAAAATTGAACAAAAAAATGAGCTTGAAAATTTATGTTTTTATTATAATAAGAAATCTAACTTGCTTTTTATACATAAAAATACTTTTATATATAAAATTAAATTTTAAATTTGCTAAAAATGAAACGAATTCGACAAAAAAACTCGAAATAAGAAGAAAAGTTTCAAATATTAAAATATTCTAAATTGTAGAAAAAATAAAATATATGTAGTATAATGAATCTCGGGAAAACGAATTCATATGTATAAATTTTTTTTTAGGAGGAATTATAATGGAATTAAATGTAACAAGTAAAAAAGAAAAACAGTCGAGGCTCCAGTCGTGTATGGGTGTTATCGAAAGAGTTGGGAATAAGTTACCAAGTCCAGCGTTATTATTTGTTTATATATCTGTAGCTGTACTTATACTATCAGCAATACTAGGAACTTTTAATGTAGTTGCTGAAACGGAACTTGGTAAATTCCCTATAAATAATCTATTAGGGCAAAAGCCTATAGAAGTTTTAAAAGTAACGGCAGCTGGAACTGCAGTTTCAGAGACTTACTCAAATGGATTATCATATATTATAGGTTCAGTTATCCAAAACTTTATGGGGATGACAGCTCTAGGAGCAATACTTATTATAATGTTATCAATAGGGGTAATGGAACAAAGTGGATATTTATCGATAGGAATACAAAGTATAGTTAAAGCTACACCAGCTAAACTTGTAACACCAGTTGTAATATTTTTAGGGGTTATGTCAAATGTAGCATCTGATGCAGGATATGTTGTGTTAATACCACTTGCAGCATTAGTATACTATACAATAGGAAGAAATCCTATGGTCGGATTAGCAGCAGGATTTGCAGGGGTTTCAGGAGGATTTAGTGCAAACTTACTTATAGGTTCATTTGATGCATTATTAATACCGTTTACTCAAGCAGCAGCGGAAACAGGTGATGCTTTAGTTGGGACAAGTTTTGCACCAATGTTAAAGTCTACATCTAATATGTTCTTCTTAATGGCATCAACATTTATAATCGTAGCAATAGGTACTTTTATAATAGATAAAATAGTTGAGCCAGGAATGGAAAAATATGATAAGAGTGAAGCTGATGTTGTTGAAAAATCAGGAGATTTAACTGATCAAGAAAAGAAAGCATTTAAAGCAGCTAATTTTAGTTTATTAGGAGTAATAGCATTTATAGTATTAACAGTTTTACCATTTGATAAAAATAATGTAATACCGATAGTTGGAGATTTATCTACTTCAGTTTCTTTAACATCAATAAGCCCTGAAGGAACTATGGCACTAAAGGGAGTAAATAGCTTCTTAGATTCTATATTCTTTAGTGGAGATATGATAATGATGTTAATGTTTATCGTATTCTTAGTACCTGGTTTAGTTTATGGATTCAAATCAGGAACATTTAAAACTAAAGATGATGTTATAGGTGCAATGGTTACATCTATGAAGAGTATGGCTTCTATAATAGTTATATTATTCTTTGTTGCACAATTCTTAAACTTCTTTAATGATTCGCATTTAGGTATATTAATAGCTTCATTAGGTGCAAAACTAGTAGCTCAAATACCAACAGACAATACTTTTATGGCTATGATGTTAATGATTGCATTTATATGGTTTACTGCAATAGTTAACTTATTTATAGCAGGAGGTACATCGAAGTATGGATTGCTAGCTCCAATATTTATACCAATACTTATGAGTGCTGGATTCTCACCTGCTGGAGTACAGTTAATGTATAGAATAGGGGACTCATCTACTAATATAATATCTCCACTTATGAGTTATATGGGAGTTATAGTTATATTCGGACAAAAGTATAAGAAAAACTTTGGTATAGGAAACTTAATGGGAATGATGCTACCGATATCAATAGGATTTTTATTAGCATGGACAGTATTTGCAGTAGCATGGGCATTATTAGGAGCTCCTATAGGACCAGGAGAATTCTTCTTTATAAATCAATACTAAAAAGTGTAGATATGGCTCAGTATTATATCTAATATTCCTTAACTAAAGCCTATAAATCTCGGCTTTAACGTTTCGTCATATTAGATATAATACATTCGCCTAATATCTTTAAATGAAAAAATAAAGTATCGCATTTGCGATACTTTATTTTTTTGATCTAATTTAGATTAAATTTAATAAAATGGGAATTATACAAATATAAGGAAATAATATAGAAAGGAGTAACTAGGTTAGCTAGTTATATATAAACTTATGAAAGAATCATATTGGATATTAAGTTCTAAAGGTGAATGCTATGAAAAGCTAAAAGAAGATTTAGAGGTGGATACTCTTATAGTTGGAGGTGGAATAGTAGGTGTAACAACTGCTTACTTATTATCAAAAAAGGGAATAGAAACTGCAATTGTTGATGCTAATAAAATAGGATATGGAAGTTCAGGAAGAAACACAGGAAAAGTAACCTCACAGCATGGTATTGTATATTCAAAAATAAGAAATAAGTATGGATTAGATAGTGCTAAACTATATCATGAAGGAAATGAAAGTGCTATAGATTTAATAGAAGAAATTGTAAAGAGTAATAATATTGATTGTAATTTTGAAAGATTGTCTTCTTTTATATACTCGGATAATGAAAACTACATAGAAGAGCTTGAGGAAGAATATCAAACTTGTAAAAAATTAGGAATTGATTGTAAATATCATAAGAGTTTAGATATACCATTTGATGTAAAAGGAGCAATAGAATTTTATAATCAAGCTCAGTTTAATCCTAAAAAATACTTAGATGAATTAACTAAGGAATGTTTAAAATTAGGAGTTAAAGTGTATGAAGAAACGCCTATAGTAGATCATGAAAAAGAAAATATATACAATTTGAAGACTAAAGATGGAAAAACAATAAAAGCATTAAATGTTATATTAGCTTCTCATGTTCCTTGGTATGATGGATTAAACCTTTATTTTGCTAAAGAAAAAGGTGAAAGATCATATTTATTAGCTGGAGAATATGAAAGAGATATTCCAAAAGGAATGTATTTAAGTGTTGAAGACAGTGGATTTACATTTAAACCTTATTGTGGAGATGGCCAAAATCTAATCATTTTAGGTGGAGGAGATCATAAAGTTGGACAATGTAAAAATGAAGGTGAAATATATGAAGATTTAATACATGAATTAGGAGAAAAATTTAAAGTTAAGCAATTTAAATGTAAGTGGTCAGCACAAGATTATATAAGCTTTGATAATATACCATATATAGGGTATGTAAATAAAAAAGAAGATAATTTTTATGTTGCAACAGGTTTTTGCAAATGGGGAATGACAAACGGTACATTAGCATCTATGATAATTAGAGATTTAATATGTTATAGAGAGTCAAAGTTTGAAGACATATTTAATCCATCTAGGAAAGGTAGCGTATTTACAACTGAATTTATAACTCAAAATGTTAATGTGGCTTGGGAGTATATAAGTGGAAAGTTAAAAATAGGGGATAATAATTTAATATTAGAAAAAGGCGAAAGTAAAGTAGTTAATGTAGATGGTAAAAGATGTGGTGCATACAAAGACTATGATGGAAAGCTATATATAGTAGATATTACTTGTACACATTTAGGATGCGAACTAACTTTTAACTCCGCAGAAAAAACATGGGATTGTCCATGTCATGCATCTAGGTTTGACTATAAAGGAAATGTAATAGAGGGACCTGCTTTAAGAAATTTAAATAGATATGATGAAGAAAAAAATGATATAGACCCTAAAATACTGTAAATAAAAAAACCTACCATATAAATCTTTATATATAGATTTAATGGTATGTTTTTTATGTTTAATGAAAGAATTAATTTAAAAGAAATTAAATATATTATAAAAGAAATCAATTTAGAGGGAGGAAACTTAGGTAAATAGAATCATAGTATAAATGTAGCAGTAAATTAAAAGATATTTTAATTTAAATAATTTTATAAGGTGGGGGGAATAAGTATGAAACCTTTAATAGGTATATTGGCAAATTTAGCTACTATAGATAGCGGAGCGTTTACTGGAATAGAGAGAGTTCACTTGCCAAATTCGTATATACATGCAGTTGAAAAAGCTGGTGGGGTTCCAGTTGTAATTCCTGTAAATGGAGACAAAGAAAATATAAAAATACAAATTGAAGCTATGGATGGAATTCTAATTTCAGGTGGAGATGATGTAAATCCTACATTATACAAAGAGGAACCAGTTAGAGAGTTAGGTTATATTTACCCAGATATAGATGAATTTGATATAGAGGCTATAAATGTAGCATTAGAAAAAGATAAGCCTATACTTGGAATTTGTAGAGGGTTACAAATACTAAATGTAGCATTAGGAGGAAGCTTATATCAAGATTTAAAATATATAAGAAGTAGTCATATAAAACATAATCAACAAACAAAGCCATATTTAGGAACTCACTATATAGATATAAAAGAAGAATCTATATTAAAAGAGATTATTAATGAAAAAGTTTTAGTAAATAGCTATCATCATCAAAGTGTAAAAACATTAGGAAATAACTTAAAGGTAATAGCATATTCAAATGATGGTGTAATAGAAGCTGTTCAAAAAATAGGTAAAAAATTTGTTCTTGGGATTCAATGGCATCCAGAATTAATGGTGGACCATAGTGAGCATATGTTAAATATATTTAAAAGATTTATAAAAGAGTGTAAAGAAAATTAAAGTTAAAACAAAAAGGAAAAACCGATAGAAATAAATCATTATCTATCGGTTTTTCCTTTTGTGATGTATTCAAATTAAGTGAATTATATCATAATTGCTAAGCGTTTGCAATATAAATTAAGATACTAATTAGTTCACTAAAGAAATATTAATATCATAGTATAAATTATAGATGATAGTAACATGGATATTAGTGCTTAAATTTTCTAAATTATTGCGATTAATGCTATGTTTATCTACAATATATTGATATTTAAAATAATATATACTAGAATTACGTATATATTATTTAGATGATGAAATTTTTAAGTAGAAAGAGGCGTATGGATATGAAAAAAGTAAACGTTGCTATAGTTGGAGCGACAGGTATGGTAGGAAGAACATTCTTAAAAGTATTAGAAGAAAGAAACTTTCCAATAGATAACTTATACCTATTTTCTTCAGCTAGATCAGCAGGATCTAAAGTAGAATTTGCAGGAAAAGAATATACAGTAGAAGAACTAAATGAAAATTCATTTGATAGAGATATACAAATAGCACTTTTCTCAGCAGGAGGAAGTATAAGTGAAAAATATGCACCGATAGCAGCATCAAAAGGTGTAATAGTTGTAGATAACTCAAGTGCATGGAGAATGGATGAAAATGTTCCTTTAGTAGTACCTGAGGTTAACCCAGAAGCTGTTAAAGAACATAAAGGAATAATTGCAAATCCAAATTGTTCTACTATCCAAGCAATGGTTCCATTAAAACCTCTTCATGATAAATATAAAATAAAAAGAATAGTATACTCAACATATCAAGCTGTTTCAGGATCAGGCGTAAAGGGTACTAAAGATTTAGAAGATGGAATAAATGGTGTTGAAAACCAATTTTATCCACATCCTATAGCTTATAACTGTTTACCTCATATAGATGTATTTATGGAAAATGGATACACAAAAGAAGAAATGAAAATGATTAATGAAACTATGAAGATTTTAAATGACTATAATTTAAAAATTACTGCAACTACAGTAAGAGTTCCAGTAGTAAACGGACATAGTGAGTCAGTTAACGTTGAGTTTGAAAATGATTTTGAAATAGATGAATTAAAGAATGTATTAGCTAATTTTGAAGGATTAGAGTTAGTTGATGATATAGCTAACAACGTATATCCAACTGCATTTGAATTAAGTGGAAGAGATGAAGTATTTGTAGGAAGAATAAGAAGAGACTTCAGTGTAGACAGTGGAATAAATATGTGGGTAGTAGCTGACAATATAAGAAAAGGTGCGGCAACTAATACTGTTCAAATAGCTGAACTTCTTTTAAAATATGATTTAGTATAAAATTGGGAGGTATAAATTATGTTATTTAAGGGATCTGGAGTTGCTTTAGTTACTCCTTTTAATGAAACTGGTGTAGATTTCAATAAACTTGGAGAATTAATAGAATACCATATAGAAAATAAAACGGATGCATTAATAGTTTGTGGGACTACTGGAGAATCTACAACTATGTCAGATGAAGAGCAATTTGCAGTTATAGATTTTACTGTTAAAAAAGTAAATAAAAGAATACCTGTTATAGCTGGAACAGGTTCTAATAATACTATGCATTCAGTTTACTTAAGCAAAGAAGCTGAAAAATTAGGAGTAGATGGATTATTAGTAATAACTCCTTATTATAATAAAACAAATCAAAGAGGATTAAAACTTCATTTTGAAACAATAGCAGCTAGCACTAAGTTACCAATAATATTATATAACGTTCCAGGAAGAACTGGGGTTAACATAAAACCTAGTGTCATAGCAGAACTTGCTGAAATTAAAAATATAGTAGCTGTTAAAGAAGCTAGTGGTGATTTAGCTCAAGTAGCAGAAATAGCTAGATTAGTTCCAGAAGGATTTGCAATATACTCAGGAAATGATGATTCAATATTACCTCTATTATCTCTTGGTGGAGTAGGAGTTATATCAGTAGTTGCTAATATATGTCCTAAAGAAACTCATGATTTAGTAGAAAAATTCTTAAATGGTGATGTTGAAGGTTCAAGAAAATTACAATTGGGTATGAAATCATTAATAGATAAACTATTTATCGAAGTAAATCCAATACCTGTAAAAACTGCTATGAATTTATTAGGTTTTGAGGTTGGAGATTTAAGACTTCCTTTAGCTCCAATGGAAGAAAGTAATTTAAAAACATTAAGAGACGAACTTGTAAACTATGGGTTTGAGTTATAGGAGGAAAGACATGATAAAAGTTATAGTAAATGGCGCTCTTGGTAAGATGGGAAAAGTGCTTACTAGATGCGTTAATGAAGATAAAGATTTAGAGTTAGTTTGTGGATGCTCAATGCCAACAGGTGAGACAACTGATTATAAACTATACACTAAAATGAGTGAAATACAAGAAAGTGCTGATGTTATAATAGATTTTTCACATTTCTCTGCACTTGATGATGTTTTAGATTATGCACTTAAAACAAAAACACCTTTAGTAATTGCTACAACAGGATTTACTAAAGAACAATTAGAAAAAATAAAAGAAGCTTCAAAGATAATACCAATATTCCATTCTTCTAATATGTCTTTAGGAGTAAATGTAATGTTAAAGCTTGTAAAAGAAGCTGCAAAAGCATTACAAGGATTTGATATAGAAATAATAGAAAAGCATCATAATAAGAAAGTAGATGCTCCAAGTGGAACTGCTATAATGGTAGCAAATGCTATGAAAGAAGTTTTACCTGATTCTATATATAACTATGGAAGACATGGTAGAGATGCCAAAAGAAATGAAAATGAAATTGGTATACATGCTATAAGAGGTGGAACAATAGTTGGAGAACACGAAGCTATATTTGCAGGATTAGATGAAGAGGTTATGATATCTCATAGAGCTCAATCTAAAGATATATTTGCAAATGGAGCAATAACAGCAGCTAAATATTTAGCAAATAAAGAAGCTGGATATTATAATATGGATGACATGTTAAAGTAATTAGGAGGGTACAGATGATAAACTTAAATGACGCATATGAAATAGCAAGGTATATAAAAACAGTAGAAAAAAAGACACCAGTGAAGGTTTATGTTAATGGAGAATTAGATGCTAAGTCAACTGAAGACTACAAAGTATTCGGAAGCAACGGATCATACACTATAATAGGAAACTATGATTCTATAAAATCAGTTTTAGATGCTCAAAAGGATAAATTAGTTGACATACACATGGAATATGACAGAAGAAACTCTGCTATACCAATGTATAACTACTTACATGAACATGCAAGAATAGAGCCAGGTGCTCATATAAGAGACATGGTTACTATAGGTAAAAATGCAGTAGTAATGATGGGTGCAGTTATAAACATAGGAGCTGTAGTTGGAGAAGGTTCTATGGTAGATATGAATGCAGTAATAGGAGCTAGAGGTACACTTGGTAAAAACGTACACCTTGGAGCTGGAGCAGTAGTAGCAGGTGTTTTAGAACCACCTTCAGCAGATCCTGTTATAATAGAAGATGATGCAATGATCGGTGCAAACGCAGTTATACTTGAAGGAGTAAGAATAGGAGAAGGTGCAGTAGTAGCTGCTGGATCTGTAGTTACACAAAATGTTCCTGCCGGAGCGGTAGTAGCTGGTTCTCCTGCTAAAGTAATAAAAATGAAAGATGAGAAAACTGCTGATAAAACAAAATTAATGGATGATTTAAGAAATCTAGATTAATAAAAAGATAAAAAAGCTGATATTAATATCAGCTTTTTTTTATTTATAAAAATTATATGATAGTAGAAATTTTAAATATGTGAAAAAATTTGAAAAATATAGTTTAATTAGTTTTTTATAGGTTAATATATTTTTATATTTAAATGTTAAAAATAGTATATAACTATGGTACTAATAAATGTTTAAAAATTATGCGGAAAGGATGGTTTAGTCTATGAGTATAGAGTTTAATCAAGAGGGATTATCGACTAAAGAAGTCATAGATAGAATTGAACGTGGGGAAAGAAATGTTCCAATAAAGCCATTAACTAGAAGTTATAATAAAATATTTAAAGATAATATATGTACATTATTTAATCTTATAAATATTATAATTGCTACTTTAATCATATATACTGGAAGTTATAAAAATCTATTGTTCTTAGGCGTTTTAATCTCGAATGTATCTATTGGTATATTCCAAGAAGTAAGAGCTAAAAAAAGCATAGATAAGCTATCTTTATTAAATCAATCAAAAATAACAGTTATAAGGGATAATCAAAAGAGTAAAATTAATCAACATGATTTAGTAAAAGATGATTTGATGGTAATAAATAGAGGTTCTCAAATTTGTGCAGATGGAGTAGTTGTTAAGACTGATGGGATAGAGGTAGATGAATCTCAACTAACTGGAGAATCTGATCCAATTTTAAAGACAGTAGATTCTAAAGTTATGTCAGGAAGCTATGTTATAAGTGGGATGGCATATGTAAAAGTTGTAAATGTTGGAGAAGAAAGCTATTCGTCTAAAATTGCAATGGAAGCAAAGAAAGAAAAAGATATAAATAGTCAATTAATAAAAACTCTTAAACAAATTATAAAAGGACTTGCTTTTTTTATAGTGCCAATTGGAATAGCACTATTTTTATCAAAGTCAACTTCGGGTATAAATACAAATGAGGTTATATTAGGTGTTTCAGCAGCTATGATTGGAATGATACCAGAAGGTTTAATATTAATAACTTCTATTGCATTAGCAGTTGAGGTTATTAATCTAAGCAAGAAAAAAGTTCTTGTAAAAACTATGGGGTCTATTGAAAACTTAGCTCGTGTAGATTTATTATGTTTAGACAAAACAGGTACTATAACTGATGGAAATATAAAGTTAGTAGACATAATCACATGTGAAGATTTTGAAATAGACAAGTTGAAAGAAGGAATTTCAACTTTAGTAGAAAATTTAGAAGAAAACGCAACAAGTAAAGCCTTAAAGGTAGAACTTCCAAGTCCGAAATCTTGGAAAACTATTAATAGGGTGCAATTTTCATCAGCTAGAAAGTGGAGTGGAGTTACTTTTGAAAATGAAGGTAGTTATATAATGGGAGCTCCTGAATTTGTTTTTGAAAAAATATCACCAAGTATTCAAAGCATAATAGATGAAGCTACTAATAAAGGGGAGAGAGTTTTAGTTTTTGCACATTCAAATGACCCTATAGTTGATAATGAGTTTCCAAAAGGTAGAAAATTAATAGGTATTTCTATTATGGAAGATACAATAAGACCAGAGGCTGCAAATACATTGAATTATTTTAAAAAACAAGGAGTAGCAATCAAAATTATATCAGGAGATAATCCAAAAACTGTTTCACAAATTGCAAAACGAGCTGGTGTTGATAATTCTGATAAATACATAGATATGAGTAGTATTTCAGATAATGATGACTTAAAAAACTATACAAGTAAATATGAGATTTTTGGGAGAGTTAGCCCCGAACAGAAAAAGGAGCTTGTAAAAATATTTAAAGATGAAGGACATACTGTTGGAATGACAGGTGATGGAGTGAATGATATTTTAGCTCTTAAAGAGTCTGATTGTAGTATAGTGATGGCAGAAGGTAGTGATGCAGCAAAGGGAGTTTCTGATTTTGTACTTTTAGATTCTAATTTTGATTCCATGATAGGGGTTGTCATGGGAGGGCGAAGAGTAGTAAATAATATACAGCAAGTAGCATCTCAGTATTTAATGAAAACCGTATATTCAATTATATTAGCTATAATTTTTATATTTATGAAGGGATCTTACCCATTTCATCCTATACAGTTGATGCCAATAACTTCACTTGGAGTTGGAATTCCATCGTTTTTTTTAGCATTTAGACCAAACTATTCACAAATAAAAGAAAATCTATTATTAAATATTTCAATACCAGCATTAACATCTGGAATTTGTGCAGTTTTTTATATAATGATAATTTCAGTAGTTGGGAATATGTTAAACTTTAATGAATCAGTTATATCAACTTTATGTGTATTACTAACAGGATCAGTTTGCTTCACATCCTTATGGCATATATCTAAACCAATTGATAAAAAAATAGGATTTATGATAATTACATTAGTTACTCTATTTGTTTTAACTATTGTACTTTTTAGGAATATATTCTCGTTTGTAAATATTATTAATTTAAAAATGATGATACTATATATACCTTTAATTTTGTCAGTTATACCTATATACAAGTTTATTAGAAAAGTGGTAACTTACATTGTGATGAAATACGTTAAATACAAACATGAACTGAAGCAAAACAAAAAAAGCTGACACCCGTGTGTCAGCCTTTTTTATTGGCAAGATTCACCTCTATTTCAAGGCAGCTATCTTTATATATATACACTATAATTAGGTTTCTAAACATTTTTTTGGAATTTATAGAAAAATTATTTAGAACCTTTATTGTTAATTAATAAGAAGAATGTTTCGGCTTTTTTAGTTGTCATAAATTCTTTAGAATCTTTATATTTATCAACATTTTCAGAAGATAAACCAACTACATCTATTTGATCAGTTTCATATAAATTTATAGCTGCATTAGGGTCTTTAACAACTTTAAGATTGACTGTATCTAATTTTACAGCATTTTTATCCCAATAATTTTGATTTTTACTTAAAACACATAAATCATCCATTTTCCAAGTTGACATAGTAAAAGGTCCGTTATATACAGAGTTTTCAGCTGTAGTACCATTTTTACCATCTTGAGCTTCTACAAATTTTTGGTTTTGAGGGAAGAATACACAGAAAGACATAAGTTGGTCAAAATAGTTAACACGTCTATTTAATTTAACTTCTAAAGTATAATCATCTACTGCCTTTACTCCAACATTATCAGCATTTTCAGATTTACCACTATTATAATCACTAGCACCTTCTATATCATACATAACGTATCCATATTGTGATGCAGTTTCAGGTTGTAAAGTTCTTTTCCAAGAGTATTCAAAATCACGAGCTGTAACGAGGTCACCATTTGACCATTTAGCATCTTTTCTAATTTTAAACGTCCATGTCTTCCCATCATCTGATTGTTCCCAGCTTTCTGACATAGCAGGAGTTGCAACTCCGCTTGCATCTACTCTTGTTAGACCTTCCATAGTATTTGTTATCATATAAAATGAGTCCATATCTGATGCTTTACTAACATCAAGCGTAGGAATATCTCCAGCTAAAGTTAAATTTAATTGTTTGGATTCTTTATCTACATCAGCCCATTTATATGAAGCTGGAGAACCATAAGTATATCTAACTACATCTTTAACACAACTTTTTTGTAAGAATGATGTCCCTTGTTGATAAAGCGGGGCAGCATTGGCAGAATCTAAGAATATTTTTTCAGCTTCTCCAAATTTTTCAAAACTTTCCTCAGGTGTTTCAGCTACCTTTGCTTCTTCAATTAATTTATCGTAATCAGGATTAGAATAAGATAATCTTTGTCCATACATACCTTGCGTTGTAAAAATTTCTAAAAATGTTAGAGGATCTGGATAATCAGCAGACCAACCATTTAAATCTATATGATAATCTCCTTTAGATGCTAAATCTAGTTTTTGCTTTAAAGGTTGCTGCTTAATTTCTAAATTTAGACCTTCTAAATTAGAATTAAGTTCTGATTGTATAAATTCAGCTGTTTTCCTTCCAGATTCACCTTCATAAGATAGTAATTCAAGTGTAACAGTATCAAACCCTAACTCTTCTTTAGCTTTAGCCCAAGCTTTTTTAGCTTCTTCATCATTTGATTTATATCCCATATCTCCTACTATATCTCTATAATCTTTTCCATCTTTCGTAAATGCTAACTCCTTAGGTGTAATAAATGAAACTGGTTCAGAACCATTGTTTAATAGCACATCGGTAATTTCAGATCTGTCTATTGACATGACTATGGCCTTTCGAGCATTTTCATTTGCAAGCACTGCATAAGGGTCTATAGATTTTGAAGAACCTTGATTTGAATCTGTACTAGAACAACCGACTAAAGACAATGCTCCAACTGACGAGAGTGCAAATATTAAAGCTAATTTTTTTCTTAGTACCATAAAAATACCCCCTAAAAACATATTAATTATAATAAAAAATTTAAGATAAACTAAAGAAGTTATTTGTGAGTAGTAAATTTGAAAAGTAGATAAAGATTAGATTAATTTAAAATTAGTTAAAATTTTTAAGTAATACTAATATTAGATTGCAAAATAATCAAATGTTAATTTGAAAAATTTATGTCAGAAGTAAAATATATTATGAGTATAGCAGTATTTAATAATATTATAAAGCAATTAAATATAATTTTTGAAAAGTATTGAAAATTATAAAAATTTACTTAAATTATTTCATTATGATGAAATTTATATAAGGGTAATTTTATATTATATACTTTTAAATTTAAAAATAATTTAGTTATATTATTTGAAATTTTAACCATGAATAATAAAGTTTGAACATTGGAATAATATTAATAAATACATAGTGAGGTGATAATTATGGAAATGAATACACAAGATTGTTTAAAAAAAGCATTATTAGATACTCAAGAAAAAGTAAGAGATTTTATGCAATATGCTGATAATGTTGATGACAAAGAATTAAGTAAATGTTTTAAAGACTTTGCGGAAGCTGAAGGGTTACAAGCTCAAAAGTTACAAGAACACATTGAAAAAAGATTTAAATAATGTAAAAAGAAAGGCTATTGAAGCCTTTCTTTTTTTACGCTTAAGAAAATTATACTTAATTAAATTTCGTGTATAACTTATGTAACATAGTGATACAAATGTTTTGGTGAAAGTAAAAAATAACATTTTGAGCAACGGACGGAGTCGTTGGCGACATGAGAGAAGCGAATTTTTTATTTAATAATAAAGATAGGTATAATAACTTAAAAAAATAAATGATTTAATTCAAAAAATATATATAAATTATATATATTGAATAAATAGATTAATAAAAAAATTTTGAAGAAAATAAAAAGTTAAAAATTAAAATTAAATTATATAAAATGAAAGAAGTAATAAAAAATATATCAAAAAAAATTAATATAATATATAACTAAATGCATGAATAATACTAATTTTAAAAAATAATGAAAATTGATAAAATACATACGTTTAGATTTTGAAAAGATTATGAATAGAAAAAGTTAATTGTCAAAAAATTGAGAATAAAGAAGGAAAATACAGGAAGAAAACGATTTACAATAGTGTATTGACAATAAATTATAACGATATATAATAGAAACCGTAATCATACAAATTTTGGGAGGTAAAAGATCAATGTCTGATCAAAATAGAAATTTAACGTGGCAAAATATTGCTTTAATGGGATTTGTTATGGTATGGGGATTTGGAAATGTTGTTAATAACTTTGCAAATCAAGGACTTACTGTAGTATTCTCATGGATATTCATGATAGCTTTATACTTTGTACCATATACATTAATGGTTGGGGAACTAGGGTCTGCATTTAAAGATTCTCAAGGTGGAGTTTCAGCTTGGATAAGTTCAACTACAACACCAATGCTTGCATTTATGGCAGGATGGACTTATTGGGTTGTTCATGTACCTTATTTAGCACAAAAGCCACAAGCATTATTAATAGCACTTTCTTGGGCAGTTAGTCCATCAGGAGAACTTGCTACAACATTAAAGGAATTAAACCCTTTAATATTACAAGGAATGGTACTTGTTGTATTTTTAATATTTTTATATATTTCAACAAAGGGAGTAAAAGTATTAAAGGTTATAGGTAACGTAGCAGGTATGTCAATGTTTGTTATGTCTTTATTATACATAGTATTAGGATTAGCAGCTCCAGCTATAACTGGACATGTTGCAACACCTGATATAACGCCTAAGTCATTTATTCCTAAATTTGACTTTGCATACTTAACAACTTTATCAATGTTAGTATTTGCTGTTGGAGGATGCGAGAAGATAGCTCCATACGTAAACAATACTAAAAACCCATCTAAAAACTTCCCTAAAGGAATGTTAGTTTTAGCTGGAATGGTTGCTGTATGTGCACTTTTAGGATCAATAGCTATGGGTATGATGTTCAATGCTAACGCTATACCAGAAGACTTAATGATGAATGGTCAATACTATGCATTCCAATTATTAGGAGAACATTATGGATTAGGTAGTTTATTTGTTATAGTTTATGCATTAGCAAATACTGCAGCACAATTATCAGCTTTAGTATTCTCAATAGATGCTCCGCTTAGAGTATTATTAGGAGAAGCTGACTCTAGATTTATACCTAAGAAATTATCTAAAACAAATAAAAATGGTGTTTTAGTTAATGGATATATAATGACAGCTGTATTAGTTTCTATATTAATAGTAATTCCAGCATTAGGAATAGGTAACACTAATGAGTTATTTAACTGGTTGTTAAAATTAAACTCAGTTGTAATGCCAATGAGATACTTATGGGTATTCCTAGCTTACATGGGTCTTAAGAAGATGAGTAGTAAATTTAAAACTGAATACAAGTTTATAAAGAGTGATAAATTAGGTTTCATAGTTGGAGCTTGGTGTTTTGGATTTACAGCATTTGCTTGTATAATGGGTATGTTCCCAACTGATGTTCCTGCATTTAGTAAAGAATGGATATTTAGAGTTTCTTTAAATGTTATAACACCTATAGTGTTAATGGGAATAGGATTAATATTACCTATTATAGCTAAGAAAACTAATGGAAGTGAAAATGCATCTAACTAATAAACTTAGTTAATAAATAGAGAAAAAAATGAGTGAAGGAGACTTCACTCATTTTTTATGTTTAAGGAAACTATATTTAACTAATATTTGTGGATAATATTTGGATTATAGTCAATAAAATATGTTTTTTCTATGTATAAAAATAATTAATGGTAATATATGGTAAAAATGTAATTTATATAAATTAAAAATAAAAAAATTTTAAAAAAATTATTCATAAATTAAAAGATTTGTAATATTTAATCTAGTTTGAAATATATTGATACATACGAAAATACATAATCAACAGTAAAGAGGTATATACAAAATAATATTGAATTTATATATAAAAGCATATACAAAAAGCAAATATTGGAATATAAAGAAAATTTAGGTATTTATGAGTCGAATTATTAATATATACTTTTGGAAATTTATAGTATTGTAATCTGAAATTTAGAGTAGTAATATATACATGTTACATACATTATACAAATTAAATACATTAAATATTAAGAAATAAAACTTAGAGAGGTGGAGTACGTTTGGAAAAAAAAGTTTTAACTGTATGTCCATATTGTGGGGCAGGGTGTCAGCTTTATTTAGTTGTTAAAGACAATGAAATAGTTAGAGCAGAACCTGCAAATGGAAGAACTAATGAAGGAAACTTATGCCTAAAAGGATATTATGGATGGGATTTTCTAAATGACCCCAAAATTCTAACATCAAGATTAAAAAAGCCTATGATAAGAAAAAATGGGAAGTTAGAAGAAGTTGAATGGAAAGAAGCTATAGATTATACAGCATCTAGATTAAATGAAATAAGAGAAAAATATGGTCCAGATGCAATAATGGGAACTGGTTCTGCAAGAGGACCTGGGAATGAAGCAAACTATGTAATGCAAAAATTTATGAGAGCGGCAATAGGAACTAATAATATAGACCATTGCGCCCGTGTTTGACATGCGCCATCAGTAGCCGGTCTGGCTTACTCATTAGGAAATGGGGCTATGTCTAACTCTATACCAGAGATAGAGAACTCAGATTTATTATTTATATTTGGATATAATGGAGCAGATTCACACCCTATAGTTGCTAGAAGAATTATTAGGGCAAAAGAAAAGGGTGCTAAGTTAATTGTTACAGATCCAAGGGTAACAGAATCTGTAAGAATTTCAGATATGTGGTTACCTATAAAAGGTGGAACTAATATGATTTTAGTCAATGCATTTGCTAATGTATTGATAGAAGAAAATCTTTATAATAAAGAATATGTTGAAAAATACACTGAAGGATTCGAAGAATACAAAGAAATGGTTAAAAAGTATACTCCAGAGTATGCTGAAAAAATGACAAACGTACCAGCAGAAGATATAAGAAAAGCAATGAGAGAATATGCAAATGCTAAAAATGCTACGATTTTATATGGAATGGGTGTATGTCAGTTTGGTCAAGCTGTGGATGTTGTAAAAGGGCTTGCATCATTAGCTCTTTTAACTGGAAACTTTGGAAGAGAAAGTGTTGGAATAGGACCTGTACGTGGACAAAATAATGTTCAGGGAACATGTGATATGGGAACTTTACCTAACTTATTCCCAGGGTATCAAAAGGTAACAGATGACAAAGTAAGAAAGAAATTTGAAAAAGCTTGGGGAGTTAAACTTTCTTCTAAACCAGGTATTACATTAACTGAAGTACCTCATTTAACATTAAAGGATAACAAAGTAAAAGCTTATTATATATTTGGAGAAGATCCAGTACAAAGTGATCCACACGCAAGTGAGGTAAGAGAAACTTTAGATGCTATGGAATTTGTAGTAGTTCAAGATATATTTATGAATAAAACAGCTCTACATGCAGATGTAGTACTTCCTGCAACTTCATGGGGTGAACATGATGGAGTATATTCATCTGCAGATAGAGGATTCCAAAGAATGAGAAAAGCAGTAGAACCTAAAGGTGATGTAAAACCGGACTGGCAAATTATGTGTGAAATATCTACAGCTATGGGCTATCCTATGAGTTATAATAACACTAAGGAAATATGGGATGAAATGATATCATTATCACCATTATTCGCTGGAGCATCGTATGAAAAAATAGAAAAGCAAGGAAGTGTTTTATGGCCGTGCACAGATGAAGATCATAAAGGTACACCTTACTTATATGAAGGAAATAAATTTGAAACTGAAAGTGGAAAAGGAAAACTATTCGCATGTGAATGGAGACCTCCTAAAGAAATTCCTGATGAAGAGTATCCTCTTGTATTATGTACAGTTAGAGAGGTAGGACATTATTCAGTAAGAACAATGACAGGAAACTGTAGAGCACTTAGAGCTTTAGAGGATGAGCCAGGATACATACAATTAAGCATAGAAGATGCTTCAAAGCTAGGAATTAAGGACAAAGAATTAGTTAGAGTAAGTTCAAGAAGAGGAAGTATATTAACTAGAGCCTTAGTAACAGATAGAGTTATAAAAGGTGCTACATATATGACTTACAGCTGGTGGATTGGATCTTGTAATGAGTTGACTATAGATAACTTAGATCCAATATCTAAAACTCCAGAATATAAATACTGTGCAATAAAAGTAGAAAGTATAAAAGACCAAGATTCAGCAGAGCAATATATAAAAGATGAATATGAAAAAATAAGAAAACAAATGTTAATTGAAAAATAGACTATATATCTGATTTTAAAGATCTATCTGATTAATTATAAAAATGATAGGTCTTTAATTGGGTTATAAAATAAAAGTATATTGTTAAGTTAAAAATAAAACAAAGGGGAATAGGTATGATAGATATTTCTACGGCGATTAATAAAGTTATTGAAGGATCTAAATTAATAGGGACATGTGAAAAAGATTTAATGGAATCGATAGGATATACATTAGCTGAAAATATATATTCTAATGATAATTTGCCCCCCTTTAATAAATCAGCTATGGATGGGTACGCAATAAAAAGCAAGGATTCTTTGATTTGTAATGAAAATGAAAAAATTTGTTTAGATATTGTAGGGTTAATAAAAGCAGGAGATTGCTTTGAAGGTAAAGTAGATGATAATCAAGCTATAAAAATTATGACAGGAGCTCCTGTTCCAGATGATACTGATGCAGTTATACAAATAGAAAATGTAGAATTAGATGAAAATAAGATTATATTATCGGAAGTAGTTAAAAAAAATAGAAATATAATTAATATTGGTGAAGAGCTTAAAGTTGGAGATTTAGCATTAGAAGTCGGGCAAAAAATTAGGGCTAGTGAAATAGGACTTTTAGCATCTCTAGGATATTCAAAGGTTAAGGTTTATAAAAAACCAACTTTATCAGTATTAACTACTGGGGATGAACTAGTTGATATAACTGATTCTATAGAAAATGGTAAAATAAGAAATAGCAATGAATACTCATTAAAGGCTTTAGCAAAAGATTTAGAAGTGAAATCATTTGGAATAATTGAGGACAAAAAAGATGTTATAAAAGAAAAATTAAAAGAAGCTATAGAAATTTCAAATATAATAATAACATCAGGTGGTTCTTCTACAGGTGATTATGATTTTATAGAAGATGTATTACTTGAGTTAGGTGCTGATATTAAATTTAATAAAATAGCAATAAAACCTGGCAAGCCAGTTATATTTGCTACTATTGGTGAAAAATTAGTTTTTGGATTACCAGGAAATCCTCTATCATTTATAACTACCTATGAAGAGTTTGTAAAGCCTGCTATATTAAAAATGAGTGGTGAAGATATAAAAGAAAATAAATTTCCTGTTATATTAAAGCATGATATAAAATGCAAAGTGGGAAGAACAAACTATGTTTATGTTGATATAAAAAAAGAAGATGGTAAATTTTATGCATATGAAACGGGTTCTCAATGTTCTAATCAACTTTTAATGATTACAAAATCTAATGGAATAGTGATAGTTCCAAAGGATAAAGGATTTGTAAAAAAAGGAGAAATATTAGATGGGAAATTTATATTCCAATAATAAACAGAAAATAATATCTGTAGTTTCTACAAAGTCTGGAATGGGAAAAACAACTTTGGTGGAATCATTAATAAAAGAATTTAAGAAAAAAGGATATAAAGTTGGAGCATTAAAGCATGATGCTCATAAGTTTGATATAGATAAAGAAGGTAAGGACAGTTATAGGTTTACAAAGGCAGGGGCTAAAGATGTAGTTATAGCTTCAAGTGAAAAAATAGGGGTAGTAAAAATCCTAGAAGAAGATAAAAGCTTAAGTAAAGTATTAGAACTATTTGACGATGTAGATATTATATTTACTGAAGGATTTAAACAAAATCCTTATCCTAAAATTGAAGTTCATAGAAAAGAAGTCGATAAAAATTTTCTTTTTAAAAATTCAATAAATAAAGATACATTTATAGCTATAGCGACAAATGAACATATAGAGGGTATAACCAACTTAGATATAAACAATATAGATCAAATAGTTAATTTTATTGAATCTTATATAAAAACAGAGGAACTTAAGATTCCATTAATAAATTATGATTATGATAAAACTATAAAAATAGATGTGGTTAAAATAGATAATCAAAATGCTAAAGAAGAAAAAGAAACTATAATATCAGAATACCCATTAAGTTTAATTTTAAACGGAAAATATTTAAATACTTTCTTATGTACTCCAGATAAGCTGGAGGAATTGATTGTTGGATTTCTAGCTACAAAAGGCTATATATCTAATAAAAATGATATAGAAAGTATAATTATAGATGAAAAATTAAAGGTAGCACAGGTTATATCGAATAAATCTAACACTAATTTAAACTTAGAAAAAATATTTTTAAATGATTTAGATTTTATTGAGTGTAATCCAGTTAAAAATAGTTTTGAAATAGATATAAATACAATTTACAATTCAATGCACATGAACTTGACATCATCTCAATTATTTAAAGATACTGGAGGAGTTCACAGTGTAGCACTGTTTGATGGATCTGATCCTGTAGTGATATGTGAAGATGTTGCTAGACATAATGCTATGGATAAGGTAATTGGATATAGTGTATTAAATGATGTAAATTTTGAAGATAAATTTATAGTAGTTAGCGGAAGAATTTCTCTTGAAATGATGCAAAAGGCATGTAAGATGCAAATTCCTATAGTAGTTTCAAAGTCAGCCCCTACAAATCTTTCAGTAGAGCTTGCAAGAAAGTTAAATATAACTTTAGTTGGATTTGTAAGAGGAAGAAGAATGAATATATATGCTAATGGATATAGAGTTAAGTATTAAAAAGTAAACTTAAAAGGTGGGAAAATATGAAAAGTACATTAAATTCGTTTGTAATAGCAGACGCAAATAAATGCGTAGGATGTAGAGCTTGTGAGGTTGCATGTTTTGTTGAGCATAATAAGAATAATAATGTTGGATATACTGTTGGAACTGTAGAAATACCTGTTATACCAAGATTATATTTAGTTAAACAAGGCAATTTTTATATGCCTATACAATGTAAACATTGCGAAGATGCACCTTGTTTAAATACATGTCCAAATAAGGCAATAAAAAAAGAAAATAATGCAATAATTGTAAAAGAAGAAGCATGTGTTGGGTGTAAAACATGTATATTAGCATGCCCTTTCGGAGCTATAGACCTATTGCCTCAATATAAAGATAGAAAAAAAGTAGAACAAATAGAGTTAGAAGATGAAAAAGTAATAGCATATAAATGTGATTTATGTAAAGATAGCGATAAACTAGCATGTATAAATGCCTGTCCAGAAAATGCATTAAAACTAGTATCTCCTATAGAAGATAAAAAATTAAAAAATAAAAAAGCAGCACTTGCTTTGCTTGGAATTTCAAATAATAAATAGGAGGATAAGTTATGATTGTAAATATAGATAAAGACTTATGTACGGGTTGTAAAAAATGTAGTGATGTTTGTCCAGTAGATGCAATACAAGGAGAAAAAGGAAAGGCTCAATTTATAGATGAAGATAGATGTGTAATCTGTGGTCAATGTGTACAGCAATGTAAATCATTTGCTCCTATATACGAATTAGGACAAGATACAATAGAAGCAAAGAAAGAAGAAAGAGGTATGCTAGAAAGCGTACAAGAACCTCTATTTGCAGCTTATAATACATGTGATGTCGAAAAAGTTAAAGAAGCTTTAGCTGACCCGAATTCATTTACAGTGGTTCAATGCGCTCCAGCAGTAAGAGTTGCATTAGGAGAGGAATTTGGTTGTGATTTAGGAGAATTAACATATGGGAAGATGGTTGCAGCATTAAAACAACTAAAATTTGATAGAGTATATGATACAAACTTTGCAGCTGATTTAACTATAATGGAAGAAGGTAGTGAACTTATAAAAAGAATAGGGGAAAATAAAAATCTTCCTATGTTTACTTCTTGCTGTCCTGCATGGGTAAAGTTTATGGAAGATAATTATCCTGAACTTACAAATCATTTATCAAGTTGTAAATCTCCTCAACAAATGGGTGGAGTAGTATTTAAAACTTATGGTGCTCAAATGAATAATGTAGATCCTAAAGATGTATTTAGTGTAGCTGTAATGCCATGTACTTGCAAAAAATTTGAATGTGATAGAGAAGAAATGAAGTCAAGTGGATACAAAGATGTAGATGTTGTAATCACAACTAGAGAATTAGCCTATTTAATAAAAGATATGGGAATTGACTTTAATAGTTTAAACAATGAAGACTTTGACTCTCCTCTAGGAGATTATACTGGAGCAGGAACTATATTTGGTGTTACAGGTGGAGTTATGGAAGCTGCTATAAGAACCGGATATGAGCTTATAACTAACCAAGAAATTCCTAACGTAGAGGTAACTCAAGTTAGAGGTGGAGAGGGAATAAGAAAATCTGTTATAAAAGTAGGAGACTTAAGTCTAAAAGTTGCAGCGGTAAGTGGTTTAAAAAATGTAGTTTCTATATTAGAAGATATTAAAAAGGGTGACTGTGACCTACACTTTATAGAAGTTATGACATGTCCAGAAGGATGTATTAGTGGTGGAGGGCAACCTAAACTTTTACTAGATGAATATAGAGAATTAGCTTATTCAAATAGAAGAAAATCAACTTATAATCACGATAGAGATATAGAGATAAGAAAATCTCATGAAAGTCCTGCTATAAAGAAAATATATGATGAATTTTTAAAAGAACCATTAGGAGAAAAATCACATCATTTATTACATACAAATTATTGTACTAGAAAGGAAGTGGCTAAATAATGAATTGTTTTGTTATATCAGACCCAAATAAATGTATAGGATGTAGAACATGTTCTATTGCATGCGTAGTAGCTCACTCTGAAGAAAATATATTTTTACAAGACCCAAATCATATAAACTTTAATCCAAGACTTACTGTTGTAAAAACTGCAGAAGTAAGTGCGCCTATTCAATGTAGACAATGTGAAGATGCGCCTTGTGCAAATGTATGTCCTAATGAAGCTATAAAAAGAGAAAATGGGGCAATAGTAGTTAAGGAAGAAAAATGTGTTGGCTGTAAAACATGTATTATAGCATGCCCTATAGGAGCTATAGAAATAGTGAGTAAAGAAATTAAATTAGATAATATAGATTCAGATAAATTATATTTCAAAGAGCAAATGGTAGCAAATAAATGTGATTTATGTGCAGGGAAGGAAGACGGTCCTGCATGTGTAAATGTATGTCCTACTAAAGCATTTAAAATAGTAAAAGAAGAGGATGTAAAAGTAATCATAAATGATAAAAGAAAACAAGCAGCAGAATGCATTTCCAACTTATAATAAGGAGTATAACTAATGAAAAAAACAAATAAGATTTTACTTATTGTAAGTGTTATATTAGCATTAGGTTTAAGTGGGTGTAGTAAAGTTTCTAAAGAGAAACAAAATATAACTATATCAGCTGCGGCAAGTTTAAAAGAACCTTTAGAAGAAATAAAAGGTATATATGAAAAAGAAAATGATGTGAATATTACCCTTAATTTAGGTGCATCTGGAACTCTTCAAAAGCAAATAGAACAAGGTGCAGATTGTGATATATATATATCTGCTTCACCTAAGCAAATTAATGTATTAGAAAAGAAAAACCTTATAAAAAAAGATTCTAAAATAGATTTATTACAAAATAAACTTGTGATAATATCAAATAAAGAATCAAATAAAAATTTAGATCAAAATGACAGCAATCTGAAGTTCTCTATAGGAACACCCAAAGTAGTTCCAGCTGGAGACTATGCTAAAGAATCATTAGAGAATATGGGAATGTATGATAAATTAAAAGATAAAATAATATATGCAAAAGATGTAAAGCAAGTATTGTCTTATGTTGAAACAAATAACGTAGACTTTGGAATGGTATATAAGTCAGATGCATTAAGTTCTGATAAGTGTAAAATCTATGAAGTAGTGGATGATAATATGCATAAGCCAATAATATACCCAGCAGCTATTGTAGCAAGTACAAAGAATGAATCTCAATCGGATAAATTTATTAAATACTTAAATAGTTCAAAGTCTAAAGAAATATTTAAAAAATATGGATTTGAATGTGTAAATAATTAATATGAAAGATGCCATAATCTTATCCATAAAAATTTCTGTAGTAGCTACAATGATAACTTTAGTAGTAGGTATTTTTTTGGCTAGAATATTTACAAAATATAATTTTAAATTTAAAACAATTATAGAATCTTTTATAATTATTCCTATGGTATTACCACCATCTGTTGTTGGTTATGGACTTTTAGTAGTTCTTGGAAAAAATGGTCCAGTAGGAGAGTTTGTATATAATTTATTTGAAAAATCATTGATTTTTACTCCACAGGCGGCATGTATAGCATGTATAGTAGTTGCGCTTCCGATGATGTATCAAAGCTGTAAAACTGCTTTTTTAGAAATAGATACCACATATGAAGATGTAGCTAAAGATCTTGGAGCTACTGATAGTAAGGTTTTTTGGAAAATAATAATACCATTATCTAAAAAAGGTATTATAGGCGGAACTATATTATCATTTGCGAGGGCTTTTGGAGAATTTGGAGCAACTTTAATGGTAGCTGGAAATATACCAGGTAAGACTCAAACGGTACCTTTAGCCATATATTTTTTCGTAGAAAGTGGCGATATAAGAGAAGCAAATATATTAATAATAATAACTATAATAATAAGTTTTACTACTATATTTATATTAAATAAATTAAAATAGAATATAAGATTATGTTTTAATTAAAAAATAAAAGCACAAAGCTTAAATATAACATTAGATTTTAAATTGTTTAAGTTTTGTGCTTTAAACATTTTTATTTACAAAGATAATACAATTTAAAAAGTAGAGAATATGTGGAAATAGACATGGTACGAATAGGAGGTTAATATGGAGTTTACTCACTTTAATGAACATGGGAAAGCCAAAATGGTAGATGTAAGTGAAAAAAATGAAACAAAAAGAACTGCTACAGCTAAAGGTAGCATATCTATGAAGTCAGGAACTATAGAGATAATAAAGCAAGGAAAAATAAAAAAAGGCGATGTACTTTCTGTAGCACAAGTCGGAGGAATAACAGGAGCAAAGAAAACATGGGATTTAATACCTATGTGTCATAATATATTTTTAACAGGAGCGGATATTAAATTTAATATATTAGAAACAGAAATAGAAATAGAAGCTACAGTATCTACTGTAGGTAAGACTGGAGTAGAGATGGAGGCTTTAACAGCTGTGTCTATGGCAGCACTTACTATATATGATATGTGCAAAGCTATAGATAAGGATATGGTTATAAATAATATAAGACTTGTAAAAAAAGTAGGTGGAAAAAGTGGGGAGTACATTAGAAATGAATAATATAGGAAAAGTAATATCTATAAATATAAGTGAGAAAAAAGGAACTATAAAAAAACCAATAGAAAAAGGTATGTTTAAACAAAATCATGGTCTTGTTGGAGATGCTCATGCAGGTGAGTGGCATAGACAAATAAGCTTACTTGGAATTGAAAGTATAGAAAAAACAAGAAAACAAGGAATAGATGGTTTAACTCCTGGAGTTTTTGCCGAAAACCTAACAACTGAAGGTATAGTTCTGTATGAGTTACCTGTAGGAACGAAGTTGAAAATAGGTAATACAATTCAAGAAGTTACTCAGATAGGGAAGAAGTGCCATAAAGGCTGTGAAATAAAAACTAAAGTTGGGGACTGTGTAATGCCTAGAGAAGGAATATTCACTAAAATAATAAAAGATGGTGAAGTTAAATGTGGAGATAAAATAGAAATTATTGAAGCATAATATAAAAGCAACTAAGAAATAAATATATCCATTTCAAGTGGACACATATAAAAATCACTTTTAAGTGGCATGAGTACGGTATTTAACCGGACTCATGCCATTTATTTATTTATTTAATATTTCTAGAGCCTGAGCTATAAAGTCTTCTTTATCTTGTGCTGTTATTAATTCAGTATCTACATAAGCTGTAAATTCTGATCCACATTCACATATACAATCTTCTTTTATATCAACTTCTAATAAAGCTTTTTTTAATTCATACTCGCTAATACCAGAACACATTGAGCAAAAACTTATCATACATAATACCTCCATATTAATATATGGATATTTATACACTCATCCTTAGGGGTATGAAACATTAAATTGTTACTAAAATTGTAACTAATTTGTAACCCTTTTTCTGGTAATTATAGAAAATGTGTTTACAAAGGTCCAAAAATATATTATCATTAATTAAAAGTTACAGAAAAGTAACAAATTCATAAAATACGAATTTTACAAGACATAATGGTCAATAATATATAATTTTTATTTATTTAAATTAACTGGAGGGATACTATGAGTATGAATAAAAGAGCGAGGAAATCATCATTAATATTAGCATTAGGATTAGTTGTAGGAGGACTTTATACATCTACAAGTAATATATATGCAGCAGAAAGAGAAGTAGTTAAAGCAGAAAAATTAAATGTAAGAAAAGGTCCATCAATAGAAGAACAAAGAGTAGGATCATTAGACAGAGGTATGGTAGTTGAAATATTAGAAACAAATAATGGATGGAACAAGATAAAGCTTACTGATGGAAATGAAGGATGGGTAAGTGGAGATTACACTGATAAAGAGAATGCAACTGTAACTGCTAGTAAATTAAACGTAAGAAAAGGGCCAGCTACAGAACATGATAAATTAGATACATTAGATAAAAATACAGAAATTAAACTTTTAGAAGAACAAGATAATTGGTATAGAATTAAATTAGATGATAAAAAAGAAGGATGGGTTTGTGGTGATTATGTGTTAACAGAATCTCAAGCTAAAGAACAAGAACAAAACCAAGCTAAACAACAAAACAATGATGCTGTTAAAGAAGTTAAGAGCGCATCTACAGTATCTGATGCAACAACAAATGAATCTTCTAACTCACAAGCAGAAACTTCATCTAATAACAACAATGGAACATTAATGTCTATAGAAGCAACAGCATATGCTGGAGATACTATAACTTCAACAGGAACAACTCCTAAATGGGGAACTATAGCAGTTGACCCAACTGTAATACCATATGGAACAAAAGTATATATACCTAAGTTTGACATGGTATTTACTGCAGAAGATTGTGGAAGTGCTATAAAAGGTAAAAGAATAGATATATTTATGAACAGTGAAGCAGAATGTGTTAAGTTCGGAAGACAAAATATGGAAATAAAAATATTAAAATAGTTAAAATAAAAAAAGACGGTACGTTAAGTAAAGTTACTTACGTACCGTCTTTTTTTATTAAAAATATAAGGAATAATCGTATATGTATGAATAAAAATAAGTTAAAATATGTAATAGTTTGAAAATTAAGTTTTTTAAGCTGATTTTAGAATATATATAAAGTTATATCCAAGATAGACAAAATATAATAAGGTTAAAAATGTACTTACTTAATTATATTAAGTTAAAATGTGTTTTGATGTCCTTGAACTTTAAAAAATTACAAAAAAGTCGGGTTTTAGTGTATAATATTAATATGATAAAGAGATGGAGGAAACACATATGAGGAAACTTGGATTAACGAGTAAGATATTAATTGGATTATTTTTAGGAATGTTATTTGGTGTAATACTTAGCAAAATGCCAGGTAGTTATATTAAAGATACAGTTTTATTAGGTGGAATTATAAATGTAATAGGAAATGGATTCACAAAAGCTATAAAAATGATGGTAGTGCCACTAGTATTTGTTTCATTGGTATGCGGTGTATCTGCTATGGAAGATATAAAGAAATTAGGTAGAATTGGATTTAAAACTATGGGATTCTATTTAATGACAACAGCTGTAGCTATTTGTATATCATTAGCTTTAGGAGTTTTATTAAAGCCAGGTGCAGGACTTGATTTAGGAACTGTAGCTAGCCAATCTACTACGATAGCAAAAAATCAGTCACTATCAGAAATAATATTAAATATGATACCATCAAACCCTATAGAGGCTTTTGCAAAAGGTGAAATGCTACAAATAATATTCTTTGCAATGCTTACTGGAGTATCAATAAGTTTAGTAGGAGAAAAGGCAAAACCTTTAAAAAAATTATTTGAGTGTGCAAATGAAGTTTGTATGAAAATGGTTAGTGTAATAATGATGTTTGCACCTTTTGGAGTATTTGCACTTATTACAAATACTTTCTCTACAGTAGGAGCAGATGCAATAGGATCATTAGTTAAATATATATTAGTTGTATTATTAGGGCTATTACTACATGTAGTAGTGGTTTATGGAGGATCGTTAAAAGTATTTACAAAAGTTAGTTTTATCGGATTTGTACGTAAATTTTCAAAAGTAGCTGCAGTTACTTTTTCAACTGCATCAAGTAATGCTTCTGTTCCAGTAAGTTTAGAGCTTATGGAAGAAATGGGAGTTAGTAAAAGTATACGTTCATTTACAATACCTATGGGAGCTACTATAAACATGGACGGAACAGCTATAATGCAAGGTGTAGCAGCTTTATTTATAGCACAAGTTTATGGAGTTCATTTAGGTATAAATGATATGTTAACAATAGTTTT
The DNA here is from genome assembly GCF_019916025.1 of Paraclostridium bifermentans. Taxonomy (NCBI): domain Bacteria; kingdom Bacillati; phylum Bacillota; class Clostridia; order Peptostreptococcales; family Peptostreptococcaceae; genus Paraclostridium; species Paraclostridium bifermentans. Next base: position 1,011,918 of record NZ_CP079737.1, read on the forward strand.
AACAGCGACTTTAGCATCAGTTGGAACGGCAGGAGTTCCAGGTGTTGGTATGATAATGCTATCAATGGTGCTTCAATCAGTAGGACTTCCACTTGAAGGTATCGGACTTATAATGGGAGTAGAAAGAATTATAGATATGTTTAGAACTACAGTAAATGTTATGGGAGATAACACTTGTACACTTGTAGTTGCAAGTAGTGAAAAAGAGTTAGAAGTAACTAATATAGATGCGGCAGAAGTAGCGTAATAAATTTTTATTGACATATAAATTTAGTGAGCTATAATTAAACTGTAATCTAAAATGAATAGCTAGGGGTGCCCCAACGGCTGAGAGATGAATTTATTCATTAACCCTCAAACCTGATCTGGATAATACCAGCGTAGGAAAGCTTTACTAAATATACAAATGAAATTTATTTGCATAGTAAATTAAAAGCTATATTCCTACAGGAATATAGCTTTTTTTAATACAAAAATCAAGGGGGAAACATCTAATGGAAAAGTATAAATTGCCAACACTTACAATAGCAGGCTCAGATTCATCAGGAGGTGCAGGTATACAAGCAGACTTAAAGACATTTAGTGCTATAGGAACTTATGGAATGAGCGTAATAACAGCTATAACTGCTCAAAACACTTATGGAGTATTTTTAGTAGAAGATTTAAGCAAAGAAATAATACAAAAACAAATAGAGGTAGTATTTGATGACATACCACCTAAAGCAGTAAAAATAGGAATGGTATCTAGTCCAGAAATAATAAAGGCAATTGTTGAATCTTTAGATAAGTATAATCCAAAGTACTTAGTAGTAGATCCAGTAATGATATCTAAAAGTGGATATTCACTTTTAAAACCTGAGGCTAAAGACAATTTAATAAAATATCTTATACCTAAAGCATACATAATAACGCCAAATACATTAGAGGCTGAGGAAATAACAGGGATTAAAATTGACAATGTAGACGACATGAAATTAGTTGGGAAAAAAATATTAGAACTAGGGCCTAAATACGTGTTAATGAAAGGTGGACACTTAGACGGGGATGCAGTAGACGTTTTAATAGGCCAGGATACATTTGAAATTTATAAAAGTGAAAGATTAGATAGAAAAAATACTCATGGAACAGGATGCACTTTATCATCTGCAATAACTGCAAATTTAGCACTAGGATTTGATATAGTACAATCTGTTTCTAATGCAAAAGACTATATAACTAATGCTATAAGACATAGCTTTGATATAGGTGGAGGAGTAGGACCAGTACACCATTTTTATGAATTTGACTCAAATAAATAGATATAAGCATTTAAAAGGGAGAGATGAAATTATGTTTGAATTATTAAATAAAGTTAAAGAAATTAACCCATTAGTACTTCATTATACTAACGAAGTTACAATTAATGATTGTGCAAATATAACTTTAGCGATAGGTGCAAGTCCACTGATGAGTTATTCTTATGAAGAAGCAGAAGAGATAATACCTATTGCAAGTTCTGTAGTAATAAATATTGGAACAATGAATTCCTCTCATAGAGAATTATTTATAAAGGCTGGGAAAATAGCAAATAAGCATAAAAAGCCAGTTATATTAGATCCAGTAGGGGTGTTTGCTACACCTTCAAGATCTTTGTTAGTGGAAACTTTATTAAACGAAGTAAAGTTTGACGTAATTAAAGGTAATGCAGCTGAAATTAAGTACATAGGTGGATTTAATGTAAAAGGAAAAGGTGTAGATTCATTTGACGATGATGAAAACATAGACGATATTATTAAGAAAGTTGCTAAAAAACTAGAATGTGTGGTAGTAGCTACTGGAAAAGTAGATGTAGTAACTGATGGCGATAAAATTATAAAAATACACAATGGAACTCCTAAATTAAAAGGAATAACAGGAACTGGATGTATGAGTGCTAGTTTAATAGGGAGTTATTTAGGAGCGAGTAATGAAATTTTAAATTCTGCAGCAATGGGTGTTCTTACAATGAGCTTATGTGGAGAATTAGTAGATATAGATAATATAGGAATAGGAAGCTTTAAAGTAAATTTAATGGACAATATATACAAATTAAATGAAGATGAGTTAAAAGAGTCTTCAAGGGTGGAGGTATTTTAATGAAATTTACAGATTGCTTATTTGAAGAAGTTAAAGACATATGGGAAAGTTATTTAAATCACCCATTTGTAAGAGAAATAGGAGAAGGAACTTTACCAAAAGATAAATTTAAAAGATATCTTATACAAGATTACTTATATTTAAAAGAATTTGCTAAAGTTTTTGCAATGGGAGTAATAAAAGCAGATACAGTTAAAGAAATGAAGTTTTTTAATAAAGCGGCTAAGGGGTCTATGGAAGATGAAACTGCTATACATGTTGAATATATGAAAAAATTAGGAGTGCCTCCGATTGAGGCTGAAAAATGTAAATATGAACTAGTTTCAAGTAGCTACACAAGTTACATGCAAGCTGTTTCATTAACAGGAGGAGTTAAAGAAATTGTAATGGCTACATTACCTTGTAACTGGAGTTACAATTATATAGGTCATTATTTATATGAAACTTATAAAGATAGTTTAGATAATAATTATTATAAAGAATGGATAGAGATGTATGCAGATCAAGAATTTGATGATGTATTAATAGATTGGTTAGAATACACAAATGAGTTATGCAAAGATTTAACTGAAGATGAGACAAAGAAGCTTAAAGAAATATTTGTTAAATCGAGTTTATATGAATTAGATTTTTGGAATATGGCATATGAAGAGGCGAAGAAAAAATGTCAAGCGTAGTAATTATAATAATAAGTTTAGTACTGTTATTTATGTATGCAAAAGATATAAATAAAAAGAAGTTTTCTACTAAAGAGATAGTAATGATCGCTATGTTTAGTGCTATATCATTTATACTGTATATGATACAATTCATAAGATATCCGCAAGGTGGAGGTATAACGTTATTTTCGATGCTACCTACGATGCTACTAGCTATATTATATGGTAAAGAGGCAGGGCTAACAGGTGGATTAATATTTGGATTACTAAAACTATTAAATGGAGCTTATGTAGTTCATCCAGCACAATTTTTACTAGATTATATATTATCAAATATGGCACTTGGATTAGCTGGAGAATTTGGAAGAGAGAAAAAAAGCGATATGTTCAAAGGATGCTTATTTGCAAGTAGTTTAAGTGTATTGATAAGTATAATATCAGGAGTCGTATATTTTGGACAGTATGCTCCAGAGGGAATGAATATAGTACTTTATTCTTGTATATATAATATATCAAGTGCAGGAGTTGAAGGATTACTTTCTAGTATAATACTAGTTTTATTACCTATAAAAAGATTTCAAAAAGTGTTGAAATTATCAACTAATTAAAGGGAGAACAAAATGAAAGAAAAATTAAAATTATATTTAGTGACTGACTCAGAAATACTAAATGGAAGAGATTTTTATAAATGTATAGAAGATGCATTAAAAGGTGGGGTAACAACTTTACAATTAAGAGAAAAAAATGCAAATGGAAAAGAGTTTTTAGAAAAAGCATATAAATTAAGAGCTCTTACTAAAAAATACGATGCTTTATTTATAATAAATGACAGAGTAGATATTGCTATGCTTTGTGATGCAGATGGTGTTCATGTGGGACAAAGTGATATACCTTTAGAAGAAGTAAGAAGATTAATAGGAAAAGATAAAATTATAGGAATATCAGCTCATAATATAGAAGAAGCTACTGATGCAAAAAATGGTGGAGCAGATTATATAGGGGTAGGAGCTATGTTTAATACAACTACTAAAAATGATGCTACCATAGTTACAGTAGATGAACTAAAAGAAATTGATGAAAATCTTGATATACCTAAAGTTTTAATCGGTGGTATAAATTTAGATAACATAGATACATTTAAGGGTATAAACATAGATGGATATGCAATAGTATCAGCGATATTAAAGTGCGATGATATATATAATGAATGTTTAAAATGGACAAAGTCTTTACAAAAATAGATACAGGAGGTGAATTATGATAAATGCAATCATAATATTAGGTAGTATAGGATTTTTTATATACTATCTAAAAGGTTTGAAAAATACTAAATTCACTACCAAAACAGTTGTTATGATAGGTATGTTTAGTGCAATATCATATATACTTAGTATGATAGAGTTTATAAAATATCCACAAGGTGGAGGAATATCTTTATTTTCAATGTTACCAACAATGTTACTTTCAGTTTTATTTGGAAACACGGTCGGTATAACTGGTGGACTTATTTATGGAGTATTAAAATTATTAAAGGGCGTGTATATAATACATCCAGCACAATTTTTACTAGACTATATATTACCAACAATGTTACTTGGATTAGCAGGATCATTTGGAAAAGATAAGAAATCAAAGGTTATACTAGGTTGTTTACTTGCTGTAGTTCTTAGTGTATCTATGAATATAATATCAGGATGTGTATTCTTTGGAGATTATGCTCCAGAAGGAATGAATGTATTTGTATACTCATTCTTGTATAATGTATCAAGTCAAGGCGTAGAGGGGTTATTGTCTGCACTTATAATTGGGATACTTCCACTTGAACGATTAAATAGAGCAATAAATGCAAGTGGTAACTAAAAAAGTTAAATAGAGTTACGAAAAATAGATGTGGGTGATTATATAAGTTTTGCTTCTAAAGCTGGGAAGATGCTTTAAAAGGCGCTAAAACTTATATAGTCACCCACACTTTCGTTAACTTATATTTATCTTTTTTTTAGGAAGTGGTATGTGGATGGGGGAGCAAGGGTGTACATAATCCTACAAAAATATTAAAATAGAGGAGTATGTAAATATAAGTTTGGAGGGGTTTAATGGGGAAGAAAATAATTATAGGAGTAATGAGTTTAATTTTAGTTGGAGCTTTGTTTGTTGGGTTTAATGTTTTAAAAGACGATAAGAAAGTGAAATTAGATGAAAGTGTTAGTAGCAGTCTTGAATATTCAGGGTCAATTCAAGAAATTTTAAATAAGACGTATGATAGAGCAAAATCTTCAGAAAAATTTGAGTATAAAGACGAAGAAATATATAGCTTGGTGCATTGGATATCTAATCCAGTTATAAAGTCTAAAAAGAACAAAAGGATAGGATTTTTAGAACCGAGTCCAGAGAATGTAGATAAGATGATATATATATTAGGAAAAGCTCCATTAGGACCTCATAAATTTTTTATAAAATCTTTAAATGAATGGAAAAAAGGTAACTTTGTTGAGGTTGAAGAAGTTCATAACACAGCTTGGAAGATGTTAGATGGAAACGTAGGAAGAGCTATCGACAGAGATGAATATGAGATAAATAGATTAAAAGAAAAGTATTATAAATAAAATATGTATATATAGTTGACAATATATAAAAACTGATTGTAGACTGTATTTTATAGATATATAGAAAGAAGGTAAATAAATGGAAGAAATATATAAATTAATAGAAGATAAAATAAAAGCTGCAGGTTATAATGGCTATGTAAGTGGAGAAGAAATATACGAAGAAATATGTGATGAAATAGAAGAAAAAGAGAATGGAAGCTACATATTTATGTCTAAGAAAGAAGATGATTTATTCTTTGAATATAAGATAGATGTTATGGATGAAAACTTTAACTTATCTTACATAGATATAAACACTCCGATAGGAAAAGTTCATGTAGACTTTGATGCATAGTAAGTAATAAAAGAAGTTCTAAGACTAAAAAACCTTAGAATTTTTTTGTTTTCAGAGTTGACAATTTTAAAAGTTGTGAATATAATGAAAGGGAAGTAAGATATAACTAAATAGTTTCGGTAGGTGAGGTTACCTTAGGGATACGGGTTGCTGCCGCGAAATAGTGGAGACACTATTAGATGGTTAGCAGTATACGTCGGAGAAGGCGTATTCTAATGCAATTACATTGCCCTAAGAAGCTAAAGCTTGGACGAAGATTATTAAGTATATGTAAAAGATACTTTTTAATTACGCTTTCATTATCCTCGTTTGCCAAAAGAAACGAGGATTTTTTAATGCTAAAAAATCAAAAAACATTAAAAATGAATTAAATTAAAATACGGAGGTGAAAATAAAGTGGACTTAGAAAGTAGGTTGTGTATGAGAACAGATGGCATAGAATTTGAAGAAGACTCAGATTGGCTCTATTTTTATTATAAAATTGAAAACAAAACAGTTAGTAAAAGTAATATGCTATTTACTTGTATACTAACTATGTAAGTTCATTTTGTTTTCACTTTAAAAATAAAGTACAAGAGTTTTATTTATGCTGCCTGTTTACTAAAAATATAGTAACAGGCATTTATTTTGTCATTTATTCTCATGCACTTGCAAAATAGTGAGGAGGGAATAATATGAAAATCATGAACATGAAAACAAAAAAAATAGAAGTGAAAAAAGAGGAAAGAAAAAATTTAACAGAAACTAAATTAAAAAAAGCTGCGGTATTATCACAAACAGAGTTATTTGATTTTTTACAAACTGATTCAAATGGACTAAGTGATAAAATTGCTAAAGATAGAATAGAAGAATATGGATTAAATGAAATAACAGATAAAAACAATGATACATGGTATAAGAGATTATTTAATTCATTTGTAAACCCATTTACAATAATACTTGTAGTGCTTGCACTAATATCATTTGTAACAGACTTTGTTATAGCTGCTCCAGCGGATAGAAGTTTAACAGCTGTAATTATAATAGGTAGTATGGTCACATTAAGTGGAGTATTAAAGTTTGTTCAAGAAGGAAAATCAAGTAATGCAGGTAAAAAGCTAAGAGAAATGATAATAACTACAGCTACAGTATTACGTGGTGGAAAAGAAGTAGAAGTTCCAATAAATGAACTAGTTCCAGGCGATATGATAAAATTAGCTGCAGGAGATATGATTCCAGCAGATATAAGAATATTATCATCTAAGGATTTATTTATAAGCCAGGCATCAATGACTGGAGAATCTGAACCTGTTGAAAAGTTTGGAAAAGAACTAGAAACAGTTTCTGTGATGAGCCAATCTATACTTGAACTTGAAAACTTAGCGTTTATGGGAACTAATGTAATAAGTGGATCAGCAACAGCAGTTGTAGTAGTTACAGGAGATGACACTTTTATAGGTAATATAGCTGATATAGTTACAGAAAAAAGAGAAGAAACAAGTTTTGATAAAGGTGTAAACTCAGTAAGTATGATTTTAATCAAATTTATGGCAATAATGGCTCCAACAATTTTCATAATAAATGGATTAACTGATGGGGACTGGTTAGAAGCATTCTTATTTGGTATATCAATTGCAGTAGGATTAACTCCTGAAATGTTACCGATGATAGTTACTACAAATCTTGCAAAAGGTGCAGTAGCAATGTCTAAGAAAAAAGCTATAGTTAAAAATTTAAACTCTATTCAAAATTTCGGAGCTATAGATGTATTATGTACTGATAAAACAGGAACTTTGACAGAAGATAAAATAATATTAGAACGTCATTTAGATGTTGAAGGTAATGAAAATTTAAGTGTTTTAAAACATGGATATTTAATAAGTAAATTCCAAACAGGACTTAGAAATTTACTAGATGTAGCTATACTTGAATATGGAGAGAAAAAGAATTTATCTGATATTGTAAGTTCATATGAAAAAGTTGATGAAATTCCATTTGACTTCACTCGCCGTAAAATGTCAGTAGTATTAAGTGATGAAAATAATAATAATCAGCTACTAACAAAAGGTGCGGTAGAAGAGATGTTAGATATTTCAAGTAAAGTGGAGTATAGAGGAGACATAGTTGATTTAACTGAGGAATTAAAAGAAAAAGTTTTAAAAACAGTAGAAGATCTAAACAGCAAAGGTATGAGAGTTATAGGTGTAGCTAGAAAAGCTAACGTATCAAAAAATACAGAATTCTCAATAGCTGATGAAAAAGATATGATTTTAGTTGGATATATAGCTTTTTTAGATCCTCCAAAAGAGTCTTCATATGAAGCTATCAAAACTTTAAATGAATATGGAGTAGATGTAAAAGTATTAACTGGAGATAATGAACAAGTAACAAAGTATGTATGCAAACAAGTTGGAATAGATGTAAGTAATATAATACTTGGGCATCAAGTTGAAGTAATGTCAGATGAAGAATTAAAAGAAGTAGTAGAAAGTACAAATGTATTTGCAAAACTTTCGCCAGAGCAAAAATCTAGAGTGGTATCAATGTTAAGAAGCAATGGTCATGTAGTTGGATTCATGGGAGATGGAATAAACGATGCACCAGCTATGAGAAAATCAGATGTTGGTATATCAGTTGATACAGGTGTAGATATAGCGAAAGAGTCAGCAGATATAATATTACTTGAAAAAGACTTAATGGTTCTTGAAAATGGAATAAAAGAAGGTCGTAAGACTTATGCAAATATAATTAAGTATATAAAAATGACTGCAAGTTCAAACTTTGGTAATATGTTTAGTGTATTAGCATCAAGTATATTCTTACCATTTTTACCAATGCTTCCAGTTCAATTATTAATGCTAAACCTTATATATGATATATCTTGTATGTCAATACCATGGGATAATGTAGATGAAGATTACTTAAAAGTACCACGTAAGTGGGAAGCAGCATCAATTGGTAACTTTATGAAGTGGATAGGACCTACAAGTTCAGTGTTTGATATAACAACATATTTATTAATGTACTTTGTTATATGTCCTGCTGTATTAGGTGGCGGATATAATGATCCGGGAGTAGACAAAACTTTATTCATGATGTTATTTAATGCAGGGTGGTTTGTTGAATCATTATGGTCTCAAACATTGGTAATTCACATGATAAGAACACCAAAATTACCATTTATTCAAAGTAGAGCATCACTTCCACTACTTATATTAACAACTATGGGTATAGCTGTTGGAACAATAATACCGTACACTCCATTTGGAAGTGCATTAAATCTTTATCCTATGCCAATGATATACTTTGCATGGTTAATAGCTACAATAATAGCATATATGGTTTTAGTTACTATAGTTAAAAAGATATATATAAGAAAATATGGGGAATTATTATAAATGACTGAATAAAAAAGAAGGATATATTGATCTGACGAAAGACAATATATCCTTCTTTTTCTATAGTAAATATAGTTAATATATCTATAATTTTAAAATAATAAAATGTATATGTTATAATTAATACATTGAGATTAATGACCATTAAAAAAGAGGAGAGAATTATGGATTTATTTGATTTATTAGAACAAAAAGAAGCTAACGAAAAAATCAAAGAATCTGAATTATCTAGAGGAGATCATATAAGACTTAATAGTTATGTTGGATCTAGATTAAATACAGATTTTAGAACGAAAAATAAAAAAACTAATAATATAAAAGAAGAAATAGATACAATAAAAGATGCTAAGGAAACTAAAAATATTGAAATAAAAGAAAGTGAAAAAGTTAAATATTTAAAAATAGATGAAGACAATAATAAAGAAAAACTACTTGTTATAGATGGATCATCATTACTTAGTACAAGTTACTTTGCAAGACTTCCAAGACAAATAATGTTTGCTAAAACAATTGAAGAAAAAGAACAATTTTATGATAAGATACTTCAAACAAAAGATGGAATATATACAAATGGAGTTTTTGGGTTTATGCAAATTATGCTATCTATGATAAAAGAGCAAAAGCCTACACACTTAGCAGTTTGCCTAGATTCTACTAGAATGACTTTTAGAAAGTTAATATATGATGATTACAAAGGGACAAGAAAACCTATAGAAGTTCCTTTAAAAGAACAATATGATTTATTAAGAGAAATGCTTGAAACTATAGGGGTTAAGGTTTTAATTTCAACTCCAAGTGAAGACTATAGCAATGTATTTGAAGCTGATGACTTTGCAGGAAGTTTATCAAAGCAATTCCAAGATCAAATTCCAGTTGCGCTATACACTAAAGATGAGGATTATTTACAACTAGTTGATCACAACACAGTTGTATGGATGAACACATCAAAAGCAACTGACATAGCTAAAACTTGTGATATAAACTTGAAAGAATGTAACTTACCAAACAATACATTTGAATATACAGTTGATTTATTAAAGAAAGTTAAAAAATTAAAACCTCATCAAATAATTGACTATAAATCTATATCTGGAGATTCTTCAGATAACATTCCAGGTATAAAAGGATTAGGAGATACAACAAGTATACCTCTACTTCAAAAATATAATACACTAGAAGATATATATAAAGCTATAGAAGGATTAGATGAAAAAGGATTAAAGTTAAAGGCAACAGATTGGAAAAATGAACTAGGAATAAGAAATCCTATGAAAAAGTTAGTTGCAGAAAAAGACAATGCATTTATGTCTAAACAGTTAGCAACAATAAAAACTGATATAGATGTAGGGTTAACTTTAGATGATTTAAAAATAAATATAGACAAAGACATATTAAGAGAACAACTAGATAAGTACGAAATGAAAAGTATAAAATTATAAAAAATAGAAAAACCTCAAAATAGTAGAATGAATAGCAAAGGATAGATATGTAAGTTTTAGCGACCTTTAAAGCGTTTTACTAGCTTTGGGAGGGAAGGTATTATGAGCGTATGTAAAAGTGCAGTTATATTGGCTGGTGGGAAGAGTAGTAGGATGAAATTTGATAAGCAGTTTTTAGTAATAGATGAAAAAAGGCTTATATATGATTTAGCCAATAAATTAGAAAATCATTTTAATGAAATTATAATTGTTACAAACAAACCTGAATTTTACAATGATTGTAGTTATAAAGTTGTTGTAGATGAGATAAAAGAATGTGGACCTCTAAGTGGAATACATATAGGTCTTAAGAGTGCTAGTAGCGAATATGTTTACTTCTTAGCGTGTGATATGCCTAATATTGATAACAATTATATTAAGTTTATGAAAGAAAACATAAGTACATTATATGATATTTATATTACTAAGTTAGATAAATTTGCAGAACCATTTCATGGGGTTTATAAAAAAAGCTTATATGAAGATATAGAAAAATTTCTATTAGTGAGTGAGAAAAAATCTATAAATAGATTTTTATATGATAAATCGATTTTTTATTTAAATGAAGATGATTTTAATAGAAATCATTTTGATTTAAATATTTTTATCAATTTAAATAATCAGGAAGACTTAAATAATTTTATAAATGAAGTAGATTTAAATAGACGTTACTAAAACATAGGTGGAAAAAGTGGGGAGTATAAAAGACATGAATAAAAAAGGAACTGTATTAGCTATTAATATAAGTGAGAACAAAGGAGTTATAAAAACTCCAATAGAAGTAGGGGCTTTTAAGGAAGATCATGGGTTAGTAGGAGATGCTCATGCAGGCAACTGGCATAGACAAGTAAGTTTACTAGGAGATGAAAGTATAGAAAAAATAAGACAAATGGGAATAGAAGGTTTAGATACTGGAAAATTTGCTGAAAACATAACTACAAAAGATATAGTTTTATATGAATTGCCAGTAGGTACTAAGCTTAAAATAGGAGATACTATTCAAGAAGTAACTCAAATAGGTAAAAAATGTCATGCAGGATGTGCTATAAAAAATCAAGTAGGGGATTGTGTAATGCCTAGAGAAGGTATATTTACAAAAATTATCAAAGGTGGAGAAGTAAGACCTGGAGATACAATAGAAGTAATAGAAGAATAGGTATAAGGGTAAGTTTTAAATAGTAAGACGCTTAAGACAAATATATAAGTTTTGCTTCCAAAGCTGAAAAGATGCTTTGAAGGTCGCTAAAACTTATATATTTATCTTTTGCTATCTATTTAAAACTTACCCTTATTTTATTTTAAAGGGATGGAGTTGTAGTGGTAGATTTTGATTTAGCTGGAATGAAACTAAATACTATGCCTCCTATTATTGCTGGCAAAATCCAGTTAAATCCTAAGTTTGCAAGTGGAATCTGATGTACAAATTGTATACTTATACCTAAACTATCTATGACATTAAGTAAACTTATTAAAAGTGTTGCGTAAGCTGCACCTTTTAATGTCATATCATTAGTAATAATCTTTTTAAATATATTCATAACTACTAAAACTATAGTTACAGGATAGATTAAACTTAATATAGGTATTGCTATTTGTATAATTTTATCAACGCCAAAGTTTGAAACTATTGCACTGAATACACAAATAAATATAACTATATGCTCGTATTTTAACTTTTTATTAGTGAAATCTTCGAAAAATTTAGCTGTAACAGAAGTTAAACCTATTGAAGTCGTAAGGCATGCAAATCCAACTACAATCGCTAACATAATAGTTCCAGTACTTCCTAATAACTGATGAGTAATATTTATAAGTAAAGCTGTTTGAGATATATTTGTATCGTATAAGCTAGAAGCTGTAGCTCCTAGGAATGTTAACCCACCGTAAACCACTGTAAGCCCAACACATGCTATTAAAGCTGATTTTATTGCTAGTGATATATTTTCATTTTTATCTGTATACCCTTTACTAACAAGAGAAGTCATAATTAAGGCTACTATTCCGCCTATTCCTAAGGCATCCATTGTTTGGTATCCTTGAGTAACTCCTGTTATAAAAAGATCTGAAGAATTAACATCTTCTAAATTTCCAATAGGAGATACTATGCCCTTTACTATTAAAAATGCAAGTGATAGTAATAAAATTGGAGTTAAAAATTTACCTATTATATCCATAACTTTAGTAGGCTTTATTGTAAGTAACAGTGTTATAGAGAAAAATATTAAAGAGAATAAAAGTGGATTAAAATTCTTTGTAAGTGGTAATACACTCATTTCAAATGTTGTTGCTCCAGTTCTTGGAATAACCAATATAGGACCAAGACATAACATCATTAAAAATTCTAAGGTAATTCCGAACTTCTTACCGGCTCTACCTATTACATTTTGAAGACTTCCAGCTTTAGAAATTGCAATTATTGATAATAAAATTATTCCAACATCAGCTAATATGAAACCTAAAAAGCTTATTAACCAGCTACTTCCAGAGGAAATACCTATATATGGGGGGAATATCAAGTTTCCTGCTCCAAAGAACATCGAGAATAGAGCAAATCCTATTATTAAAATATCTTTATTTTTATTCATAATTAATCCTCTTTTCTTAATAATTTATAAAGTATATGCAAAAAGGCCACATAGTGGATACTATGCAGCCTTTTTTGCCTAGGATTAAAAAAGCCACATAGTATTATCTATGCGGCCTAAGTACAAGCTAAATTTAGCCACCATAGATACAAACAATTTTCCGTTTGTACCTATGATTTTCGATTTATATCATAAATACAAACTTAACTATAATAGCTAAAATAAAACTTATTAAATTGTAAGTTGTTAGTTAAGTTTATATTAATCATCTTCATTTAATCTCCTCATTAAAATTTGTTTTTGTTAGAAATAATTATATGACTTAATTATAAAAAATGCAATAGAGAATTTTAAAAAAATTTAAAAAATTAAAAAAATGAAATTTTTAATTAAATTAAAATTAAAAAATCTAAAAAAAATTTTTTACTTCAATTTAAAGATATTTGAAGGAGGTAAGTTAAAAAATAATAAAGTTGATTGGAAAATAACATTGTACTTAATGTATTGAAAAAATAAAAAATTATTCGAAATAATCAAAAGTAAAATTTAATCATGGTTAATTAAAATAAAAAGTAATAATATATAAAATTCAGCATAGAAATATGTAGAAAAATGGAAAAAATATGAGCATTTCGATGTAAATACTGATATATAGTATAAAATAATAAAAAATAGGGGGATTTGGAATATAAACGTTTAAAAAAAATGTTTTCAAATATCGGATTCTTTTGAATAGAAGTAAAAATCACAATATTTAAATTAAACTAAAATCTATTGAAAAGCAAAAATAATGATGATAATCTAACAATAAATAAGGGGATGATAAATTAATGACATAAATGTTATTAATTTGTCAAAATAAAGAAATCATATTTAAGGGGGATTCACATGTCACAACCAAGCAATAATAATGTTAAAAAGCTTACGCTAGTACCATTAATACTTATGATATTTACATCAGTATTTGGATTTGGTAATATGCCAAGAGCATTCTACTTAATGGGGTATGCAGCTATACCATGGTACGTATTAAGTGCTGTACTATTTTTTATACCATATGCGTTTATGATGGCTGAATATGGATCTGCATTTAAAAAAGAAAGTGGAGGTATGTATTCGTGGATGGAAAAATCTGTAGGAGCTAAATATGCTTTTATAGGTACATTTATGTGGTACGCATCTTATGTAATTTGGATGGTAAGTGTTTCTTCTAGTTTATGGATACCATTATCAAATGCTATATTTGGTACAGATGTTACAGGAAGTTGGAGCTTATTTGGATTAACATCAGTTCAAACTTTAGGAATATTAGGTGTAATATGGATAGCAGTTGTTACATTTGTAGCTACTAAAGGAGTTGACAAAATAAGTAAAATAACTTCTATAGGTGGAACTGCTGTTGCACTACTTAATATAGTCTTATTAGCTGGAGGTATATTAGTAGTAGTTTTAACTGGGGAATTAGCAGAACCTATAAGTAATGCGGCTCAAGCCTTCACTATATCACCAAGTCCTGATTACCAAGGTTTTGTGCCTGTTTTATCATTCTTAACATTTGCAGTATTTGCATTTGGAGGACTAGAAGTTTTAGGTGGTCTTGTTGACCAAACTGAAAATGCTGAAAAAACGTTCCCTAAAGGGCTTGCAATATCTGCAGTGGTTATATCTGTAGGATATGCAATTGGGATATTTGCATGTGGTATGTTTACTAACTGGAGTGAAGTATTATCTGGAGAAAATGTAAATATGGCAAATGCTACATATGTATTAATGGCAAATTTAGGATACAAAGTAGGAATCGGATTTGGATTATCTGAAAGTATAGCTCTTACTATGGGAGCTTGGACTGCTAGATTTGTTGGTTTCTCAATGTTCTTAGCATTAACTGGAGCATTCTTTACATTAACTTATTCACCGCTTAAAACGTTAATACAAGGAGCACCAAAAGAGTTATGGCCTGGCAAATTAGGAGACTTAAAAAATGGTATGCCTGTAAATGCTATGAAAGTTCAAGCAATTATAGTAATATGTATTATTTTATTAGTATCTTTTGGAGGAAGTAATGCAAAACAATTCTTTACAATATTAACTTTAATGACAAATGTTGCAATGACTATAACATATATGTTCTTATCAGCAGCATTCCCAGCATTTAAGAAAAAGCAATTAAAGGGAGAAATACCAAAGGAATATGTTGTGTTTAAGTCTCAGGCTAGTGCTACTATATCAGCTATAATAGTAACTGGAATAGTAGGGTTTGCTAATGTATTTACTATAATAGAACCTTTAATGGATTCTCCTGCAAGAGTAAGTGATACATTAACTATGGTAGGTGGACCATTACTATTTGCATTGTTAGGATTTGTATTGTTTACAGTATATGAGAAAAAAGATAGTTTAAGAGAAAGTAAAAATGAAAAAGTTGTAGGATAGATAAGAAAAGAGAGCAATCTGCTCTCTTTTTTATTTTTTATGCTTAAAGAAATTACATATATAAGAAATTGTTGATAATAGTTTTAGAAAATTTAAAATTATTGTATAATAAATTGAAAATATAATTAGTATTTAAGGATGTGTGTAAATGAGTGTAAAAATATATGATAAGGATAACCCAAGTTTAGTGAACTCTATGGTATGTGCAATAGATATACTTGGATTTTCTCAAATGATAGTAGATTCTTGTGAAGAAGGATATGGAGATAAACTACTTAAAGAAATCAATTATCTTATAAATAAAAATAAACAATGCATAATCCCTAATAAATATAGTAAAGGAAAGATTAAAATATTTACTGATAATATGGTTGTTGCATATCCTATAAATGGAGATGGAGAAGAAGAATTAGATGAGATATTAGAAAATGTATCAGAGTATCAGTTTAACTTATCTTTAGAAGGTTTATTTGTAAGAGGTGGCGTTAGTGTTGGAGACTTTTATATAAATGATGATATAGTATTTGGTCCAGCTCTTTTAGATGCTCATAATACAGAGAGTAAAGTATCTTGTTATCCAAGAATTGTACTTGATGACAAGACTGTAAAAAGGCTACAAAAATATATAAACTATTATGATGTAGCTCCACAAAAAAATAAGATACTTATAGATAGTGATGGTCAGTGGTTTTTAAATTATCTAAATACTATATTTAAATATTACACAGAGTGTAGTAATGACTATGAATTTGAGAGAGTACAACAAGAGCTATTGTTTAGACATAAAAAGAAACTTGAAGAACTATTAAATAAGCATAAAACAAATATAGTAGTTTGGGATAAGTATGTTTGGACAGCTAATTATCATAATTATTTCTGTGATTTACATTTCCCAGATGAAAAATGGCTTAAAATAGCTAAAAAAGATTTATTATCATGGCCAAGACAAATTTTAAGTAGCGATATATAATATAAAAATAGCTGTATTTAGTATAAAATGGACTAAATACAGCTATTTTTAATTTTTCAAAAGGATATATATATAAACGCATCAAACTCTATAAATAAGTATATTTAGGAGGGGTTTTATGAGAGAAAGTAATTATGATGAAACTATGCTTTTGCATTATGATGAGGATAAAAAAGATTATAAAGGAGCAGTAGTACCACCTATATATCAAAATAGTTTATTTACTTTTGAGGACTGGGATTCTATAGATAAAGCTTTTGATGATCCTGTAAACAATTGCATATATACAAGAGGAAAAAATCCTACTGTATCAATTGTTGAAGAAAAGCTATCTAAATTGGCAGGTGGAGAAAAAGCGAAGCTTTTCACATCAGGAATGGCTGCCATATCTTCTGCTATTATGCACTTTGTAAAACCAAATGGACATATAATTACATTAAAAAATATATATGGACCAGCTAACAACTTTATGGGGAGTTATTTAAAAGAAAAAATGAATATCGAAGTTACATACATATCAGGTAAAGACATAAATGAGTTTAGGGAAAATATAAAAGAAAATACTTGTTTAATATACCTAGAAAGCCCTTCAAGTGTAGTTTTTAGTTTACAAGATATAAATGAAATTTCAAAACTTGCAAAAGTACATAATATAAAAACTATTATAGACAATACTTGGGCTACACCTATATATCAAAAACCTTTAAAAATGGGAATCGATTTAGAGGTTCACTCTTGTTCTAAATATATAGGAGGACACAGTGATATAGTAGCAGGGGTTATAATAGGAAGTGAAAAAGATATAAAAGATATATTTGAAAAGGAGCATGCTTTATATGGTGGTAAAATAGCTCCATTCGAAGCTTGGCTAATAATGAGAAGTTTAAGGACATTGCCTATAAGATTAGCTAAACATCAAGAAAATGCACTACAAGTTGCAAAATTTTTGGAAAGTCATCAAAAAGTAAAAAAAGTATATTATCCAGGAATTAAAAGTTTTGAGCAATATGAATTAGGAAAAAAACAAATGGATGGATATACAGGACTAATGGCTATAGATTTAGATTGTAAAGACCTTGATAAGATAAAAGCATTTGTAAATAGATTAGAGTATTTTTACATAGGCGTAAGTTGGGGAGGGTTTGAAAGTTTAGTTTATGCTCCGGCTATAAGTTATTTAAAAGAGATGACTCCAGACAAGTTTGATGCTATGGGAATTAGTTTAGGAAGCATAAGACTTTCTATAGGTTTAGAAAATTATAATGACTTAATATATGATTTAGAAAAAGCACTTAGCATATTATAAATTAAAATTAGAAAAACTATTAAAAATAAAAGTTAAGTTTTTTAGAGTATCATTAGATAATGATGCTCTTTTTAAATTGATGAAAAGAAAAACCGAATAATAAATTAAAAAAATTAAAACTTTTTAGTATGTATAAAGCGTCTATATATATGTAAGGTGAAAGGAGGTCTATAGATTTAGATGAAATTATTGAGCTCAAATAAAAAAATTAAAGAAAAGAAAGTTAAAGACTATATAGTAAACAATCAAGCAGGTTTTTACAAGGTAGCATATAGTTATGTAAAAAATCAAGATGATGCATTAGATATAGTACATGATTCTATATGCAAAGCACTTTCAAAATTAGATTCTCTTAAAGATGAAGAATCTATTAAACCATGGTTTTATAAAATTTTAATAAATAGTTCTATAGACTATATAAGAAAAAATAGTAAGTATGTAACTTTAGAAGAAGAATTGTTATCTGATGAATATAACTCAAATGACACATATACGGATATAGATCTTCAAAGAGCATTAGAAAAACTGCCAGAAGAATATAGAGTTATTATAGTTTTAAGATACTTTGAAGATATGAAAATAGATGAGATAGCAAATGTACTATCACAAAATACAAATACAATAAAAACTAAACTTTATACTGGACTTAGAAGACTTAAGATAAAAATAAAAACAGAAGATTATTAAGGAGTGAAGTTTATGAAGGATATAGATAAAATAAAAAAATTAAAACAAAATTATAATGATATAAAAATACCTAAAAATTTAAATGAGGTTGTAAATGATGCTATAAATTCAAAACACAGAAATAAGAGGGTTAATAAAAAATGGATAGTAGCTGCAGCATCTGTATGTGTTGTTATAGGAGCAGTTAATATAAATAAATCATTTGCACAAAGTTTAGAAGAAATACCTGTAATAGGCAGTGTAATAAAGATAATAAACTTTTCCAATTATGAAATAAAAGAAGATGGGTACGAGGCATCTATAAAAGTACCAAAAATTGAAGGTTTAGATAATAAAGATTTAGAGTATAAATTAAATAAAGAATTTGAATCGGAAGGTAAAAAATTATACGATCAATATCTACAAGAAGTTAAATCTTTAAAAGATTCTAACTCGGCAGGTCATAAAGCAGCAGAATCATGGTATGAAGTTAAAACTGATAATGATAAAATACTATCTTTAGTAATCTACAATTATGAAGCACAAGGGTCTTCTAACACTACAAGAAAATTCTATAATATAGACAAGAAAAATCAGGTTATATTAACACTAGAAGGTATGTTTAACAATGATAAATATATAGATGCTATAAGCAATAATATAAAAGAGCAAATGAAAAATCAAATGAAACAAGATGAAAATAAAATATATTGGTTAGATGATAAAGAAATGGGAGATGAAAATTTCAAGTCTATAGATAAAAATCAAGATTTTTATATCAATAAAGATGGAGAACTTGTTATTTGCTTTGATAAATACGAAGTAGCACCAGGATACATGGGCTTAGTTGAATTTACAATTCCAAATGATATTATACAGCCACTAATGAATTAGGGAGGATAATAATGGAAACGAGAGCTTATATTAGGGTTTTATTTATTATAGGGTGGATAGGGCTATTTTTAACCATATTTATGATAGTTCCTAGTTTGACTATTTAAAATTAAGGTATTAATATGTAAAGGGTCTATTAAAGGATAGGCTCTTTTTTTATGTAAAATAATAGTTAGAAAATAAATTGTATGAAAGAATATAAAAAATACGTAAAATTAGTAGACATTTTTGGAAAAAATGATATACTAATAATGTAAAAAAGATACACTAATTGAAGGTGGAGGGGACGTATGTTTAGTATAAATAATATAAATGATGGGTTATTTGGAAAGGTTATAGCAAATCCAACTAGAAAAGAATTAAGAGATTTAGCAAAAGATATGGAAAAAACAACAGAATTTAAAAGTGCTAGTTATATAAGTGAAGTTAGAAGTAGAAGTGCTAAAAATACTTATATAGTGGATGAAATAAAAACTGGTGTAGATCAACAAGAAATAAGTAAAGCTAAAGCTGATGAAATTGCAGCTAAAGTATTTGAATATATAAAAGACAAAGAAATGATAAGAGTAGATAGAAAAATGGGTATGAGCGATAAGTTTTCATATAACTGTAGATTATATATATCTAAAAAATATGCAAGAATAGCTCATATGTGGAACAATACATTATTTAATCCAACTGATAGTGAAAATCCAGATTTAGTAAGTATATATGTTCCAGAATGGCCAGAAAGAATAATGTTTGCATATCCAGAAAGTGGAGTTACGTTTATACTAGGAAGTGACTACTTTGGAGAATCTAAAAAATCTTTCTTAAGAATGGCTATGTATAAGGTAAAACAAGCTGGAGGATTAGGATTCCATGCAGGTAGTAAAGTCCTTAGAGTATATGATAAAAACAAAAAATTAAAAGATGTTGGTTTCATAATGTTTGGACTAAGTGGAACAGGAAAAACAACATTAACTATACATGATCATGAATTAACTGGAGAAGAAAAAGCCATAGTAAGACAAGATGACGTTGTATTCATGGATGAAAATGGATATTGCGTAGGAACTGAAAATGGATTCTATATAAAAACTGAAGGATTAAATCCAGAACAACAAAGTGTGTTATATAAAGCAGCTACTAGTGAAAATGCAGCATTAGAGAATATTAAAGTTTATGAAGATGGAAAAGTAGATTTTTATGATACAAGTTTAACTTCAAATGGTAGAGGAGTTATATTAAGAGAAGAAATAGATACAACAGATGACACTGTTAATTTAGAAAAGGCAAATAAGATAATATTTATAACTAGAAGAAAAGATGTAGTACCGCCTGTAGTTAAGTTAGGTCCAAAACAAGCTTTAGATACATTCATGTTAGGAGAGTCTATAGAAACTTCAGCAGGGGACCCAACAAAAGCAGGTCAATCAAAAAGATGCGTTGGAACAAATCCATTTATAATGGGACCTGAAATAGAAGAAGGTATAAAACTTAGAGAAATATTACAAAACAACCCTGATATGGAATGTTTCATACTAAATACAGGAAGTGTTGGAGCTAAAGATGATTTTGATGGTGAAAAATTAACTATCAAAGTATCTACTACTATAATGAAAGAAATAGCAAGAGATAACATAGATTGGGTAGAAGATGAAGAATGGGGTTATATGATTCCTTCAAAAGTAGATGGAATAGATATAAATAAATATAATCCAAGAAATTATTACACTAAAGAAGAATATGATAAAATTGCAAATAAATTAAAATTAGAAAGAAAAGTGTGGTTAGCTAAATACGAAGGGTCTCCAGAGGAAAAAATAGCTGCTACTGTTTCAATATAATAAAGAAAGAGCTATCTTTTTAAGATAGCTCTTTTTGCATTTGGTAAAATACCCCACAATTAATATTATACCACGAAAAAAATATAAAATATAGAATGGAAATCTGGAAGAAGTTGCTATAGAATTAAGGTAAGTTAAATATAAAACCTTACAAAAGATTAAGTATTTAACAATTGTTTATACAAGGAGGTACTACTTATGAATATAAGAGTAATCGGTAAAAATATAAATCCAACAGAAAGCATCAACGCTAAGATTGAGAGTAAGATGGAGAAATTACAACAGTACCTAAACGTAGATACAGATGTAAAAGTTACTATAAGCGCTGAAAAAGAAAAACAAACAGTTGAAGTAACTGTATTACCAATAAAAGGACCTATAATAAGAGCCGAAGAAGGGCAAAAAGATTTATACTCAGCTATAGATGGAGTTTATGATAAGTTATATAAACAACTTAGAAAGTATAAAACTAGATCAAAAAATAGAAAAAATAGTCATCAAAGTATAAGATTTGAAAATATAGAAGATTATAATTTTGAAAGTAATATAGATGAAAAAGATATTCACATAGAAAGAGTTAAAAAGTTTTCAATAAAACCTATGAGCAGTGAAGAAGCAATACTTCAAATGGAATTGCTAGGGCATGACTTCTATATGTTTAGAAATTCAGAAACTGATAAAATAAACACTGTATATAAAAGACATGGATTAGGATATGGAATAATTGAGGAACAATAAAATAAAAAAATCGATTGCTTTATTGCAATCGATTTTTTTACGCTTAAGGAAATTATACTTAACTAATTTTTATGGATAACTTATGTAACATAGTGATATAAATATTTGACATAAAAGTAAAAGTAAGTAATATTAATAATAGAATTATTTATAAGGTGGAGAATATATGGGAAGTTTTATAATTATTATAGTTACTATGATTACTATAGGAATTTTATTAACTAGGAATAGAAGAATTAATAAAAAATTAAAAATATCAATTTCACAATCTATAAAAGAGATAAATTATACCTATAAAGTTTTATTTACAGATAAAGCTATTTTAACAAGGATAATTCAAGCTACTCTTATTGTCGTAGCTGAAGGGACTAGCTTTGTAACTATTTATGCAGGAATTATTAAGTATTTACATATAAATTTATTAAATAGAAATATTGAATTAATTTTTAATTTTTTTTTAGCATTAATTTGTATCGTTATAGTGCATTATGCAATTGGTTATATTTTGGCATTGAGTCTCAAGATACAAACATTTATACATAATGTAGAACATAAAAATTTAAAAGTAGATTTTATACTAAGTTATTTTCTGATAAGCAGTTATTTAACTGTAGCTTTAATTTTCCCAAAAGAGTTTACAAATCAGGTATATATAGGTCTAATAGGGATGATAGTTTGCTATTACTTAAATGTAAAAACATTAATAACATTAATAGCAAATCCTTCAAATATTAAATCTATAAAAAAAGAAGATAACGGATATTCTAGAATTATTATAGCCTCTATACTTATATTAATAATGCTAATTATTAATTTATATTTAATAGTATGCTTAGTTAATGGACTAGAATCTGGTGCATTTTTACATGCTAATAATAAATTTGATTTATTTTACTATACTGTAATAACCTTTACTACTATTGGGTATGGGGATATAATTCCGGTTACAGTACTTGCTAAAATTACATCAATGTTAATATCTGTAACTAGCGTTGTTTGTTTGAGTGTGTTTTTAAGTAGTATGCTTTCATATAAAGATGAGTTATCTAATAAATAGATAACTCATTTTTAATTATTGATATGTTTTTTATAAATTTTCTTTTCTATTACAATAGTATTTTTTCTTCTAAATAAATTTTCTAAATAATTATAGTAGGTTCCAGGGGTGATGATTCCATTAACTGCTATTAAATCTAGACCAGCAGAACCTACAATTGTGTCAGCTAACCTAACACAATTTGATGTTAAGGTAAAATAAGTTTTAAAATATCCTGATTTAAATTTATAGTATTTGCAATTTGCTTCAATATACATTATATTTGTCTCATCTTTATAGTTTACATTGGGATCTAATTGAGCGGGACATTTCCACGAGTAGCAATTAGATTTTATTTTATTTATTCTATTTTTTATTAACTCATGTTGATCTTTAGTTAAAGCTAATGTAAAACCAATTAATGATCTATTAAATTGCGTATTTAAAATTTCGATATATTTATCAGTTTCAACTTCAATTAAAACACCATCACTTACAAGTGTAAATAACCTATTAGAGCTACTGTCATAAGTCCCATATGAGTATGTAGTATTTTCAAATGATATATCTATATGGCCAAATCCGTTTGCACAATCTGGAGCAAGATGTATAAATATATCAACAGTTGAATAAGGGTTGCTTGCATTTAAAACAGCTTTATTTTCTATAAATGTGTCTTCATCAGAATCTAATTTAACAAATCCATTTACTTTTTCAAGAAGTTGCTGAGGTATAAATGCCGAATAAAGTAGGGGCAATCCTATTCTAACTTTTCTTTTTAATTTGTCTGGAACTATATTTTCATCAGAAATTTCTTTGAAAAAATCAGCTAAAAGAGTAAGTGAATAAAGTACAACATAAATACCTGCTAGCTTTGAAACAAATATCATGTATTCTTGAGGGTGAAATAAAAGTACAAAGCTAAAAATTAAAGACATAAGGCTAACTATTAAACCAAATAACCACCCTTTAACTTTATTTTTATATAAAATTAACGCAGCAGTAGTTCTGGCTAAAAAATTTAAAAATGCATATATACCAATTATTCTGACTGCTGAAATCCTAAAAAATTCAGGATGGAGCTTTATAGATAGGGAAAGTATTATGTATAACATACCTAGGCTAAGTTTGCCTAACATAGTATTTTTCTTATTAAATAGATAAGATAGTATATGTAAAACTCCTATAATTAAAAGATATATAGATATCATATTTAAAGTTAGTTTACTTATAAAACTTATATTAAACAGAACTACTATTCCAAAGATAAACACAGCTATAGAAGATAATAATATCGTAAAGGGTGAAATAGTTTTTACTTTCATGAAGACCTCCTAAATTAAATTGTATAAGAAAATTATAACATTAAATGTAAGAATGTATAAATTAGAGTTAATTTAGATAATTCATAAAAAATTTAAGGTTTAGTTAAGAGTTATTTAAAGTTTAGTTTATAGACTATAATTTTACCTGAATATATAATATAAACATAAACAACAAAGGAGGAAATAAAAATGAAATCAAGATTTGAAGGAAATATATTAGGATTTATAGGTGTTAATATTTTAGCAGCAATTATAACTTTGTTAACATTAGGTATAGCAACTCCATGGGCTATGTGTATTAAATATAGATGGGAAATAGATAACACTACAATAGATGGTAAGAGGTTACAATTCATAGGGACTGGTGGAGATTTATTTGTACATTATATTAAGTGGTGGGTATTAACTATAATAACTTTTGGTATATACGGATTTTGGCTATATATAAACTTAATTAAATGGAGAGTTGAAAATACTGAGTTCATAAACTAATGAGGATTTTATCCTCATTTTTTTGTGAAATAGATAAAATTTTAAAAATATATAGGATATAAGTAAATCAAATTTTTTTATTTTTAATTTAAACATATTATTACAAAAATAACCAAAAAATGGTATAATGGGCATTGAGTAAAAGTATACAAATGGGAGGAATTGTTTTGAAAAAAACAGAAATATCTAAAAAGCAAAAAGCTATTATAGGTGGAGTGGTAGTAATAGCTATTTTTGCAGTGGTTTTTTTAGGAATTAAAATAAAAAATAATATGAATAAAGCGTCTGAAGAATCTAAAACTCCTGAAATTTACACGGTTCCAGAAAAAGAAAAAATATATGTAGATGGAAAAGTTATGCCAGCTAAATCAAAAAACTTTTTTGAAGATTCTAATAAGGGGGAGTTAGATAATATAGCAGTAGAAGATGGACAAAAAGTTGATGAAGGGCAAACATTATTTACTTATAAAAACGAAAAAGATATATCTGAAATAGATACATTAAAAGAAACAGTTAAATTAAAGGAAGAGCAATTGAATACTATTCAAGATGAAAATATGAAAAAAAGTTTAGATGAAGAGATTTCTAAATTAAATAACCAAATTAGTAGTCTTGAAGATAGAAAATATGAATCAATAAATGCTCCTTTTGCTGGTAAAGTTTATATAAACCAACAAACGAGTCAAAGTCAAATTTCACCTATTATGACTTTAGAGAGTGAAAATTTTTATGTAAACGGTCAAGTCAGTGAAGATGAATTGTCTAAAATAAATTTAAATCAGGAAGTACAGGTACTAATAAATTCAACAAAAGAAAAATTTAAAGGTAAAATTACATCTATAGGGGAAAGACCATCATCTGACAACGTTGCACCTAAAAAAGATTCAAAACAAAATGTATCTTATTATGATATAAAGGTTAACTTTTTAGAAAATCAAGATTTAAAAAATGTAAAAAATGGATTTCATGTTAAAACTACTATAGAAGTGCTTAATAATCCTATAAAAGTTCCATATACTTCATTATTACAAGAAGATGAAAAAAGATTTGTATACAAGATAATAGATGGAATTGTATATAAACAAGAAGTTAAAACAGGAGAGACAAATGGAGAGTATGCAATAATAACTGAAGGCGTAGGAGAAAAAGATAAAATTATAAAATTTGCAAATGACAAAAGTATAAAAGAAGGCGAAAGCATTTATCCTAATAAAGATAATCAATTAAAAGAGCATAAATAATATAAAAAATGATTATTTGTATAACATTTTGTAGAAAACATGCATATATATTATTAAGATGTTGATATTTATATGTCGCATTTAATAACAAAAAAAGGGTGAATAGATTTATGACATGCAACTACAAAAACAAGTTTAATAAATGTAATCCAGGTTGTAATGAGGAATGCTTAAATGACTGTAGTGAGTGTAGTAAGTACCAACAATTAGCTCATGAAAAATGTGAACAAGCTAACTGTATGATAAACAAAGCTAGTAGAGTTGCTCAGCAAGCTAAACAAGCAGAACAAAGAGCTGATTGTTTAAAACAACAAGCACTAGAAGAATGTGCAAGAGCAAATTGCTTATGGGAAGAATATAGAAGATTAGCTAAACAAGGTGAATCTTTAATGAATGAAGCTAAAAATTGTATGGAAGCAAGTGTAAAATGCTATAAAGATTGCTACAAAGACGATTTTGGATGCAATATGGGTGACTATGGTTATAAACCATGTTTAAATGAAAACCATGGATGTAATCAAGAGTGTAACCATGAATGCAGTCACGATTGCAATCATGTAAATAAATGTAGTCACAATGATAATTGTGAATGCTAATAAATAAAATGTATTAATTAAGAGCAACACTATTTAAAAATAGTGTTGCTTTTGATTTTATATTAAATAAGAAAAGTAAGAAAAATAAGAATATTAGGTATTATACATCTAATATTGATTTAATTTTAACGTAGTCATATAATAAATTCATAATAAATTTTCAAAAATTTTACTTTTAATATTTAACGTATATGGAAATCCTAAACATGAGGTGATTTAATATGAAGGAAAACAATATCAAAAATAATATTAAAAGTGAAAGCTTACAAAAAAAAGAGAAAAGAATTAACTCTGTTGTAAACTCTATATTAAGTGAAAGTACTAGCAAATCAGATCCAGATGGACACTATACAGGTTGTCCTAAAGGAGAAGCTATTAGACCTATACAAGATGTGGATGATTTATAAGAAGAGAAAAATTACACCGAGGAAGGAGATTTCTTATGATTTACACAACAGAAATCACAAATATGTGTAAAATAAACAAAGGACCAAACCATGGACCAGCTCCAATACCAGAAGAAGGTAAATGGGTAAAAGCAAGTCAAATTACAGATATATCAGGATTAACACATGGTGTAGGATGGTGTGCCCCTCAACAAGGAGCATGCAAACTGACACTAAATGTTAAAGAGGGTATAATTCAAGAAGCCTTAGTTGAAACAATAGGATGTTCAGGTATGACACATTCAGCAGCGATGGCTTCTGAAATTCTTCCAGGAAAAACTATATTAGAAGCATTAAATACAGACTTAGTATGTGATGCGATAAATACTGCTATGAGAGAACTATTTTTACAAATAGTATATGGTAGAAGCCAAACTGCATTTTCAGAAGGTGGATTACCTGTAGGAGCTGGGCTTGAAGATCTTGGAAAAGGACTTAGAAGTCAAGTTGGAACTATGTATGGAAGTCTTGAAAAAGGACCTAGATATTTAGAAATGGCAGAAGGATATATTACCAAATTAGCATTAGACGAAGATAATGAAATAATAGGATATGAATATGTTCACCTAGGAAAAATGATGGAAATGGTGGCTAAGGGAATTGAAGCAAATGAAGCTCTAGAAAAAGCTAAGTCTAACTATGGTAGATTTGATGAAGGTGTTAAATTTGTTGACCCAAGACATGAATAAATAATAAGGAAGGTGAACTATAATGGCTTTATTTGAAAGTTATGAAAGAAGAATAAATCAAATAACTCCAGTATTAGAAAAATACGGAATTAATTCTATAGAAGAATGTAGAGAACTTTGCAAATCAAAAGGATTTGATCCTTATCAAATAGTTAAAGATACTCAAAACATAGCTTTTGAAAATGCATGCTGGGCATATACACTAGGAGCAGCTATAGCTATAAAAAAAGAGTGTAAAAAAGCAGCAGAAGCAGCAGAAGCAATAGGAGAAGGATTACAAGCGTTTTGTATTCCAGGTTCTGTTGCAGATGATAGAAAAGTTGGACTAGGACATGGAAACCTAGGTGGGATGCTTTTAAGAGATGAAACTAAATGTTTTGCGTTTTTAGCAGGACACGAGTCTTTTGCAGCAGCTGAAGGTGCTATAAAAATAGCTGAAAAAGCTAATAAAGTTAGAAAAGATGATTTAAGAGTTATATTAAATGGACTTGGAAAAGATGCAGCATATATAATATCAAGAATAAATGGATTTACATATGTACAAACTGAGTTTGACTATTATACAGGCGAATTAAAAGTAGTAAAAGAGAAGGCTTTTTCAAAGGGAGATAGAAGTAAAGTAAAATGTTATGGATGTGATGATGTTAGAGAGGGAGTTGCAATTATGCACCATGAGGGAGTGGATGTATCTATAACTGGAAACTCAACCAACCCAACAAGATTCCAACATCCGGTAGCAGGAACTTATAAAAAGGAATGCTACCAAGAAGGGAAAAAATATTTTTCAGTAGCTTCAGGAGGAGGAACAGGAAGAACTCTTCATCCTGATAATATGGGTGCTGGACCAGCATCTTATGGTATGACTGATACCATGGGTAGAATGCATTCTGATGCACAGTTTGCTGGATCTTCATCTGTACCAGCTCATGTTGAAATGATGGGACTTATAGGTATGGGAAATAATCCTATGGTAGGAGCTACAGTTGCAACTGCAGTTGCCGTAGAGGAAAGTTTTAAATAAATTTTAGTGTGTGTAAAATAAAAAGGCAGTGATTAAAATTTTTAATCACTGCCTTTTTACGTTTAAAATATTACAATTTTAACATTTTATTATAAAAATATATAATAGTATTTAATGATTTATATAGGTACTTTAATAGAAAAAAACTATACTAATAGACTATCGTTCATAAATACAAATCAACTTGATATAATAGAAGAAAAGGGGGGATTATTGTGAATTTAAATTCAATGGATTGCAGATTAGAAGAACAAAAGAAAAAGGTTATACAAGAATATAGACTACATTTAAACTCTAATTGTAATTGGGAGTATATACACCCAAAAGGAAAGTATCAGCCTATTGAATACTTTTCACAGAAATTTGTGGAAAAACATTCTGCGCTTGCTATGGTGTTTCAAATACATAAACTTTGCTTTGCTAAGATTAAATATTTTGAAAACAATGTAGATGATTTTATACCATATTCATACTCCTTTAAGTCTGGATTTGAAAGATGTGAAATGCATAAAGTTCAGTTTTTATACCACATATATAGTCAATATATGATTGGGATTGCTGAACTTCAGGATATAAAAGATATAAATGAATTTAAAAAATTATGTGCTTATTTAGAAAGCTTTAAAAACTAATTTTAAAAAAATAAAAAAATATGTTATAAATAGAAAAAAATGGGTATAAACAAAAATAAACGTTTAAATAAGTAATATTAAATATAAAAGCTTATATATGGACAATCCAACTATTGCTTTTGAAATTGTGAATATTTAAATGATTTAATAAAATTATATAGTTAAAATTAAAAATCTAAACAGTATATAAATTATTTAAAGTAAATCTTTTCCAAAATGGAATTCCAATATGTAAGCTGAAAATAGCTTTTAACTTATTTATACAATCTATATTTTAATGGGTGTATAAAATACATTGGCACCGTTGGAGGAATGATATTATGGATGAAGGATTTAAATATTTAAAAATACCTGATGATAAAATAGGAATGATATGGACCCTATCTTGTATAAGTGATATTTGTGTTATTGAATTTGGTACACATATAAAAACTCATCATGTTGTAGAAAACATAAATAAGATATGTAAAGAGGATAGATGTAAGATATATTCTATACATATTGATGAAAATGAAAATGTTTGCAGTATATTTGAAAAATTAAAAAATACTATTATAAATTTAGATAATGACATTAAACCTAAGTATATTTTTATTGTAGAATCTTCTCAACCTTCTATAATTGGTGAAAAAATATTAGATTTATGTAAAGATTTAAAGGGAATTTCAAATTGTAAGCTGTTACCTATAAATATGAGTAACTTAAATTATGATTATAATATAGGGAGAGAGTTTGCATTAGAATTTTTAGCTAAAAAAATAGTAAAACAAAATGAAAAAGATATGAATAAATATAATATAATAGGATTTAGTATTGATAAATATAATTATCTAGCAGATATAAAAGAGTTACAAAGAATGATGAAAGAATTATTTAACAAAGAAGTAAACACTATGTTTACCATTAACGCTAGTATTGAGGAAATAGAAAATGCATCTAAAGCATCACTTAATATAGTGGCTAGAAAAGATGCACTAAAAGCTGCTAAATACATGGAAGAAGAGTATGGAATTCCATATATTTATATAAATTTATATGGATTTAAAAATGCCATAAAATTTATAGAATCTATAAAGAAAATAGATGGATATGAATTAGATGAAGAAAAATACACTTATGAAATGGATCAAGTAAAAAAGAGATTGCTTCAAGTAAAAAAGAAATTTTACTTTTATAAAGGAAGTAAAGACTGTGCCATATTTGGTGACTTTGATACTGTTTTAGGAATTAGTGAAATGTTAAAAGAGCTTGGATTTAATGTTGATAAAAAAGAAATCATTTATAAGACTTGCGATGATGCAAACATTGTAAATGAGCAAGCATATCTAGAAACAACAAAATATTTAAATGATAAAGAACTATTGATACTCTTAGGCGATAGAGTTAGCATTGATATGAGACACAAATCTAAAAAAGATTTACAGATAAGCAATACGAGTTTAGACTCAGCTGATAAGTGTATTGATACACCATATATTGGGTTTAAGGGATGCATGTATATCATTAATCAAATTTTAAATATAGACATAAATAGTGAAATAGAAGCTTAGATAGCTTCTGTTTTTTTGTTTTAAAATAGAAGAAAATGTTAACAAATATATTATTTAGGCATATTATATATTACAGATAAAAAATCTGTAGAATAAATAAAAGGGTGTGTATTTATCTATGAGTTGTAAAAAGAATATGTGGAATAACTGCGAAAGTAATAAATGGGATAACGTATGCTATTACAAATGTAAAAATGGATGTTCTAAAAATTGTAATAAAGAAATAGCTAAAACAAAATGTCTTATAGATGATATAAGAGCTAAAAATAATTTATTAGGTAAAGACCTAAAGGATGCTAAGCAAAATCAAAAAGTTGTTAAATCAGCTTTAGATAATATAGATGATAATGTAGCTAACTTAGTTAAAGATATAGGACATATAGAAGATGCTTTAATTAATGCTGTAAAGAGCTTAAATTGCATAATAAAAGATTTAGATAACGCTATACCAGCACAAAATGCAGCATTAGAAGATATAAAAGATGCACAAGACAAACAAAAAGATTTAAAAGATTTAATAGACAATTTAGATTGTGCTTTTGATGATACAGTAGAATGCTTAAAAGAAAAAGACGGAAATCCAATATTAATACCTTTGGATGATTGTGATGAAGAAAAACCAGACTGGGGTTGCCATTGCTAGTTATATAGTATTTTTAGGAATGTAAATTTATTTACATTCCTTTTTTGTTTGGTCAAAAAGTAAACAAAAGCATGTGTTAGGCATAATATGGATTACAGGCTAAAAGCTTAAAAATTTGTAAGGGGGATTTAAAGATGAGCTATAAACAAAATGGTTGGAATGAATGTGAACATGCAAATAAATGGGAAAATGTATGCTATTACAAATGTAAGGATCATGGATGTGGTGGAGAAAATTGCAAAAAGGATATAGAGAGAACAGAAAATATTATAGATAGTATAAAATTAAGAAATGAAGAATTAGGAAACGATTTAAAAAATGCTAAAGAAAACCAAAAAGAAGTAAAATCAGCACTAGTTACAATTAATGATAATGTTGGAAACTTAGCAAATAATTTGGGAGAAATAGAAGCTGCACTAGCGCAAGCAGCTTGTGATTTAAAATCTATAATGGATGCATTAGAAAAAGCTGTTCCAGCGCAAAATGCAGCTATTAAAGATATAAAAGATGCTCAAGGCAGACAAAATGATATAAATGTATTAGCTGATGAGCTAGAAAAGTCATTTGAAAAAACTGTGAATTGTTTAAAAAGAAAAGATAAACCTCCAGTACTAATTCCTTGGGATGATTGTGATGATGATTCTGAAGAATCTGGATGTGATTGTGATTAATAATTAAAATAAAAAAGGTGCATTCAAGTTAGATTGAATGCACCTTTTTTATTTTAATTATTAATTTGATAAAATTTGGGTACAGACTCACAAAATGTCAAAAAAAATAAGGGTGTTGAAAAAAATGAAAAATTATGTATAATAGTTTGTGTAGTAAAAATTACACAAAAGTTAAAAAGGAGGAATATTTTGAAAATTACGACAATAAGGAAGAGTGTAGTAGCTGTAGTTTTATCAACAGCATTTATGTCGACAATGACAGTTTCTCACGCAAATAATTATAAGGTGTTCATAGATGCAGGCCATGGTGGAAATGATAATGGATCTGCTTATAATAATAGAATCGAAGATAATTTAAATCTTCAAATAGCTAATAAAGTTGAAGCAAAGCTAGAAAAACGTGGAATAGATGTTATGACTAGTAGAAAAAGTGATGAATATGTTTCACTAAGAGAAAGAACAAATAAGTCAAACTTAGCAGATATTGATATGTTTGTATCTATTCATCAAAATGCAGCAGAAGATACAACTACAAAAGGTATAGAAACTTTTTATTATAATGATGAAAATAAAGAGTTTGCAGATGTAGTTCAAAAAAGTTTATTAAGTAGCACTAATGGACTTAATAGAGGCGTTAAAAAAGGAAACTTACAAGTTTTAAGAGACAATGAAGCTCCAGCAGTACTTGTAGAGTGTGGGTTTATATCCAATGAGGATGAAGGAAGTAAGTTAACAACTAATGAATATCAAGAAAAAGTAGCTAATGGTATAGTTGACGGAGTTATTTCTAATTTAGGATTTAAAGATGAAAAAGGTCTTAAAGTTAATAAAAATGTAGCTATAGCTTTATCTGATGGAGTTTGTGTAAGAAACGGAAGAGGTAGTATGTTTAACACAATCGGTTACTTATCAAAGGGAGAAAAAGTTGAAGTTTTAGACACTAAGTTTGATTGGCATAAAATAAAGTTTAATGGACATATTGGATATGTATCTAACGTGTATGTAAAATAATAAATAGTATTTTAAAAGGTTATCTAATAAATTAGGTAACCTTTTTTTAGTTTAAGTCAATTTTGTTTACTCTTTTAATCTTTATACAATCTTAATACAGCAATAATTATCTTAACCTCCACTTTATACTAAAACACATAAAATGAGTATATAGAAAATTTAGGAGGAGATTATGAAGATGAGTATTGTAATTCAAGTATTTGTTTTTATTGCAGTAGTTATATTACTAGCAAAACCTTTAGGTATTTATATATCCAAAGTATTTAAAGATGAAAAGGTGTTTTTAACTAGGATAGTATCACCGATTGAAAAGTTTATATATAAAGTGTTAAATGTAAAAAAAGATGAAGAAATGAATGGTAAAGAATATATATTAAGTGTTATTTCATTTAGTTTAATAAGTTTAATAGTTGTATTCTTATTGCAAATGATTCAATATATACTTCCGTTAAATCCAGAAAATCTAAAAAATATAGATTGGAAATTAGCTTTTAATACAGCTACAAGTTTTGTTACAAATACAAACTGGCAAGCTTATAGTGGAGAAAGTACTTTAAGCTATTTAACTCAAATGGTAGGATTAACTGTTCAAAACTTTTTATCAGCAGCGGTAGGAATAAGTGTACTTATGGTATTAATAAGAGGATTTAAAAGAAGTAAATGCAATTATATAGGGAACTTCTGGAAAGATTTAACTAAGTCAACTTTATATATACTTTTACCACTTTCTGTTGTTTTAGCTGTATTTTTAACTACACAAGGAGTAGTACAAAATTTAAAGCCTTATCAAGAAGTTAAGTTAGTACAGAGTGTAGAAACAGAAAATAAAGGGGTAATAGATAATCAAATAATTCCAGGAGGGCCTGCAGCAAGTCAAATTGCTATAAAACAATTAGGAACTAATGGAGGTGGATTCTTTGGTACGAATTCAGCATATCCATTTGAGAATCCAACTTACTTATCAAATATGGCACAAGTTGTTTCTATAATTTTAATACCTGTAGCATTATGCTTTACATTTGGAGAGATGGTAAACGATAGAAAGCAAGGAAATGTAATTTTATGTGCAATGATGATTATATTCACACTAGCAATATCATCTGCAATGTATTTTGAATTTAAAGCTACTCCAGAGCTTGCACATAATAAATATATAACAAGTGAATTTAAATCTGACCAATCTGGTGGAAACATGGAAGGAAAAGAAGCTAGATTTGGAGTAATAAATTCATCTATATGGGGAGTAACAACTACTTCAGCATCAAATGGATCTGTAAACTCTATGCATGACTCTTTTACACCAATGGGAGGAATGATTTTAACACTACTTATGCAATTAGGTGAGGTTGTATTTGGAGGAGTTGGATGTGGACTTTATGGAATGCTTGCATTCGTAATTCTTACGGTGTTTATATCAGGGCTTATGGTAGGTAGAACTCCAGAATATCTAGGCAAAAAAATAGAACCATTTGAAATGAAAATGGCGTCAATTTTAATAATAACTACTCCAGCATTAGTATTAGTTGGAAGTGCTATCACATGTATGGTTCCAAATATAGATTTTTTCTTAACTAATAATGGACCACATGGTTTTTCGGAGATTTTATATGCACTAAGTTCTACAGGAAACAACAATGGAAGTGCATTTGCAGGATTTTATGTAAATAATAGTTTTATGAATATATTAACAAGTTTAATAATGATATTAGCTCGTTTTATACCAATAGTTTTAATTATAAAAATAGCACAATCATTAGCTAGTAAAAAAATAGTACCACAAAGTGCAGGAACACTAGCAACTAATAATATGTTATTTGTATTTTTATTAGTTGGAGTTGTTCTTATGATAGGGGCATTAGGATTTTTACCATCACTAGCTCTTGGACCAATCGCAGAACATCTGAATATGTTTTTTTAAACTTTAGTATAAGGGAGATATTATTATGAGTAATTCAAATAAAAGCTTTGTAAGCAAAGATATTATAAAAGATGCTATAAAAGATTCTATTAAAAAGTTAAGTTTTAAAGTACAGCTTAAAAATCCAGTTATGTTTGTAGTATATATAGGATCAATAATTACTAGTTTAATGACTATTATGTCATTTTTTAATATGACGAATGACAATACATCATTTGATTTAATGATAAGCATTTTCTTATGGTCTACAGTATTATTTGCAAACTTTGCAGAAGCTATAGCAGAAGGAAGAGGTAAAGCTCAGGCTAGTAGTTTAAGAGCTGCAAAGAAAGATGTATTAGCTAAAAAGTTAAAGTATTGCGACAAAAATAGTGAGTTTGAAATGATACAATCAAGCTTATTAAAAAAAGGAGATATAGTTTTAGTTGATGTAAATGAGCAAGTTCCTGCAGATGGAGATGTTATAGAAGGAGTTGCTTCAGTAGATGAAAGTGCTATAACTGGGGAGAGTGCTCCAGTTATAAGAGAATCAGGTGGGGATAGATGTGCAGTAACAGGTGGAACTACACTAGTTTCTGATTACTTAATAGTTGAAGTAACATCGAGTCCAGGTGAAAGTTTTTTAGATAAGATGATTGCTATGGTAGAAGGGGCTAAAAGGAAAAAAACACCAAATGAGATAGCCTTACAAACATTATTAATTGCACTAACTTCAATATTTTTAATAGTAACAGTAACTTTATATCCATTTAGTTATTTTGCAGTAAAACAAAATGGGGTAGGGACTGTGGTTTCTATAACTTCACTTGTGGCTTTATTAGTTTGTTTGGCTCCAACGACTATTGGAGGGTTACTTTCCTCAATTGGAATTGCAGGAATGAGTAGATTAAATAATAAAAATGTTTTAGCAACATCAGGAAGAGCTATAGAAGCAGCTGGAGATGTGGATGTGCTACTTTTAGATAAAACAGGTACTATAACTCATGGAAATAGACAAGCAAGTGATTTTATACCTCTTAAACATGTAGATATGGAAGAGTTTGTGGATTGTGCAAAATTGAGTTCTGTATTAGATGAAACTCCTGAAGGAAGAAGCATAGTTGTGCTTGCAAAACAGATGAATTCATTGGATGATAATGACTTATCAAATGATGATATAGAATTTGTAGCCTTTTCTGCAAAGACTAGAATGAGTGGAGCCAACTTAATTCAAGATAAGATAAGAAAAGGTGCAGCTAGTGCTATAAAACAGTTTGTAGAAGAACAAGGGGGTAAATATCCAAAGGAATGTGATGAAATTGTTGAGGAAATTTCAAAAAAAGGTGGAACGCCTTTAGTTGTTTGTAAAAATAATAGGGTATTAGGGGTTATATATTTGAAAGATATTCTTAAAAAAGGAGTATACGAAAAGTTTAATGATTTAAGAAAGATGGGAATAAAGACAATAATGATAACGGGAGACAATCCTTTAACAGCAGCGGCAATAGCAGCAGAAGCTGGAGTGGATGATTTTTTAGCAGAGGCAACACCTAAAGCTAAACTTGATTTAATTCATGAGTATCAAAGAAAGGGTCATTTAGTAGCTATGACAGGTGATGGAAGTAACGATGCTCCTGCACTTGCTCAAGCAGATGTTGCTGTTGCTATGAACACAGGTACACAAGCGGCAAAAGAAGCAGGGAACATGGTAGATTTAGATTCTAGCCCAACAAAATTAATAGAAATCGTAAAAATAGGTAAACAGCTACTTATGACAAGAGGAGCACTTACGACTTTTAGTATTGCAAATGATATAGCTAAGTATTTTGCAATAATACCACCATTATTTTTAGGGGTTTATCCACAATTGGATAAGTTGAATATAATGAATCTTAATAGTCCTGAAAGTGCTATAATTAGTGCGGTTATATATAACGC
Source organism: Paraclostridium bifermentans (assembly GCF_019916025.1). NCBI lineage: Bacteria > Bacillati > Bacillota > Clostridia > Peptostreptococcales > Peptostreptococcaceae > Paraclostridium > Paraclostridium bifermentans. Next base: position 1,049,096 of record NZ_CP079737.1, read on the forward strand.
AATTATAATAATTGCATTAGTACCACTTGCGCTTAAAGGGGTTAAGTATAGGGAATTACCTGCAAGTAAACTTTTATCAAGAAATTTAATGATATATGGTGTAGGTGGTATTATAACACCATTTATATGTATAAAAATTATAGACATGATTATAGGTACAATTTTATAATATTATAAGGAGATTGAGATATGAAATATATAAAAAGAGCATCTTTAATATTTTTAATTATGACAGTCATAACTGGGGTTATATATCCATTAACAATAACTGCTTTTGCTCAAATATTTGTACCAGATAAAGCAAATGGTAGTATAATTGAAGAAAATGATAAAAAGATAGGATCAAAACTTATCGGGCAAAACTTTACAGACCCAAAATATTTCTGGTCAAGACCATCAGAGACACAAGATTATCCATATAATCCGCTAGGGTCTTCTGGAAGCAATATGTCTCCAACTGGAGAAGCATTTGATAAAGTATTAAATGAAAGAATAAAAATGTACAAAAAATATGATGAAAAAAATACAGAAAAAATTCCTGTAGATTTAGTAACTGCATCAGCCAGTGGGTTAGATCCAGATATATCTTTAAGTGGTGCTAAGTATCAAGTTGATAGAGTTTCTAAGTATAGTAAAGTTTCCAAAGAAAAATTATTAGAACTTATAGATAAAAATACAAATTCAAAGCTTATGGGTATGTTTGGAGAACCTACAGTAAATGTATTACAGCTTAATCTAGATTTGGAAAAAATTAAATAATTAGTAGGGGGATGTATGAATAGACCAGATCCAGAAAGTTTATTAAATAAAATAAATAAAGAAGAAAAAAGCCAAAAAAGAGGTCAATTAAAAATTTTCTTTGGATATGCAGCAGGAGTAGGTAAAACCTACTCCATGCTTGAGTCTGCACATAGTTTAAAAGAAAGTGGAATAGACGTAGTAGTTGGATATATAGAACCTCATTCTAGAAAAGAAACACTAGCGCTTCTAGATGGATTAGAGGTACTTGAATTAAAATATATAAAATATAAAACTATAGATTTAAAAGAATTTAACTTAGATTTAGCACTTAAAAGAAAACCAGAGGTTATACTAGTAGATGAACTAGCACATACAAATGCTAAGGGTTGTAGGCACAGCAAAAGATGGCAAGATATAGAGGAACTTTTAATAGCTGGAATAGATGTATATACAACTGTAAATGTACAACATTTAGAAAGTTTAAACGATATAATTGAAATTGTAGCTAATGTTTCAGTTAAAGAAACTATACCTGATAAGTTAATTGATATTTCATCACAATTAGAGCTTATAGATGTAGAACCAGATGTTTTGCTAGAAAGGTTTAACCAAGGCAAAATATATAAAAAAGAGCAAGCTGTAAAAGCACAAGAAAATTTCTTTGTAAAAGAAAACTTAGTAGCATTAAGAGAATTAGCATTAAGAAAAACAGCTGAAAAAGTTAATAAAGAAGTTGAGATAACCAGATTATCAAAAGGTGGAGTAGAAGTATTGCCAACAAGCGAGACTATTCTTGTTTGCATATCTCCATCACCATCTACTGCTAAGTTAATAAGAACCGCATCTAGAATTTCTCAATCATCACTATCAAGGGTAATTGCTATTTATATAAAAGACCCTAATAAAGAAGAATTACCTAAAGAAGCAAAAGCTCAACTAGAGTCTAATTTAGAACTTGCAAAGAAGTTAGGTGCAGAAGTTGTATTATTGCATGGAGATAATATGGTAGAAGATATACTAAGGTATTCTAAAATGAGAAATGTAACCAAAATTATAATTGGAAGAAATCATAGAAAACACAGTGTATTTTCGAGGTTTGTAAAAAGAGATGTAGTAGATAAATTAATTGATGAGGCAGATCATATAGATGTGCATGTAATACCATATAAAGGCGAAAAAAGCAGACATTATAGACCTAAAAAACAAAATGGATTTATTTCTAAATTTAAAATTAGTGGAATAGATATATTTAAAATATTTATTATAACGACAATAACAACGCTCATTGCACATGTATTAAAAAATGCTGGATTTATACAAGAAAATATATATTTAATGTATATGCTCGATATAGCATTAATATCTGTATTTACAAATGGATATGGAACAGGTATAATAAGCTCTATTTTAAATATAATTTTATTAAACTATCTATTTACAAGTCCACTATATACTCTAGATATAGATGATACCAACTATATAATTACTTTATTTGTATTTTGTATAGTTGGAATAATAACGTCATCACTTACATCAAGAATAAAGCAGCAAGTGGAAATTTATTCAAAGCGTGAGCAAAATACACAGATGTTATATAAAGTTGGAAGAAGTTTTTTAAGATTATCAAATAAAGAAGATATTATAAATACTGGTTTAGAGCTTTTATCAATAGGATTAAATAAAAATGTTGCATGCTATGCGATTGATAAAAATAAAAAGCAGTTAAATCTTTATAAAAATATAAAAAACAAACAAGATGAAGAATTTTTTATAAATGATTCCGAAAAAGCTGTTGCAACTTGGGCTTTTAATAATAATTCTATAGCAGGTACAGGGACAGATACTTTGCCAGGGTCAAATGGATTTTATATGCCTATAATTGGTATGAGCGAAACTCTAGGAGTGATAGGAGTAGCTTGTATTGATAAAAAACTTGATAATGAAGATATATGTTTAATTGAAGCAGTAATTGCTCAAATGGCTATAGCACTAGATAGAGAAATTTTATCAGAAGTTCAAAAAGAAGCTAGTCTTGAAATAGAAAGTGAACGATTAAGAAGTAGCTTATTACGAGCTATTTCTCATGATTTAAGAACTCCACTTGCTGGAATAAGTGGAGCTGTGAGCACTATAATTAAAAATAAAAACTTGATAGATGAAAGTATTATTGATGAACTGTTAAATGGAGTATTTGAAGATACACAATGGTTAATTAGGCTAGTCGAGAATTTACTTAGTATGACTAGGATAGATGAAGGAAAACTAGAGGTAACTAAAAATCCAGAAATAGTTGAAGAGGTTATATCACAATCTTTATCTCATATAAAAAAGAGAATCCAAGATATAAAAATTAAAATAGAAATGCCAGATAAAATACTTTTTGTGCCAATGGATGCAAAGCTTATAGAGCAAGTTTTTATAAACTTAATTGACAATGCTATAAAGTATTCAAATGGAGCATGTGAAATTAAAATAAGTGTATATGAATTAGATAATAAGGTAGCTTTTGAAGTTATAGATAATGGACCTGGAATTAATGAAAAAGTAATAGATAATATATTTGATAGGTTTTTTACTGGAGAATTAAATTATTCAGACTCAAGAAAAGGAGTAGGTCTTGGGCTATCAATTTGTAAGTCAATAATAAATGCTCATAAAGGCGAAATAAGCGTTAAAAACAACTTAGGGAAAGGTGCGACTTTCAAATTTACACTACCTAAGGAAGATTAATTAAATGGGGGACAATATGAATAAGTATAGTATTTTGATTGTTGAAGATGATGACACAATTCGTAAATTTATAAATGCCTCTCTTACAACTCAAGATTATATAATAAAAGAGGCAATAAATGGGAAAGAAGGAATATCGCTAGCTATGTCACATTCTCCAGATGTTATATTGTTAGACTTAGGTTTAGGAGATATGGATGGGATAGATGTAATAAAAAATATAAGAAACTTATCTGATGTTCCAATAATTGTAGTATCTGCAAGAGAACAAGATAGAGAAAAGGTAGAAGCATTTGATATGGGAGCTGATGATTATATAACTAAGCCATTTTCAATAGCAGAATTACTAGCAAGAGTTAGGGTAGCTATTAGACACTCTGAAAAAAATAAACCAAAGGTAAACTCGAAAACTGATTTTGAATATAAAGGTTTATTTATAGACTTTGAAAAAAGAAAAGTTAGTATTGATGGTGAAGAGATACATTTAACACCTAGTGAATATGATATACTATCATTACTCGTAAAATATCATGGAAAAGTTTTAACTCATAATTTTATTGCAAAAGAAATATGGGGAAGTGCACTTGGTAGTGAGATAAAATCATTAAGAGTATTTATGGCAACATTAAGAAGAAAAATAGAAAAAGAGCCAGCTAATCCTGAATATATAATAACTGAAATTGGGGTAGGATACAAATTAAATGATGAATAACAAAAAGGACTGTTTCAATTGATAAATTGGGGGACAGTCCTTTTTGAAATTTGTTTGTTTTAGGAAATATACAATATTTTAAAATATAGGCTTACTTATGAGCTAAGTGAAATGATATTAATTATCATTTACTCTAATATAATGATAATTGTTTTCAATTAAAAAGTCAAGATTAAATTGAATAAATTAAAAAAAAGTTTTATATAAAAAATAGAGCTAATTTCTTAGCTCTATTTTTATGAACATAATAATTTTAGGATGCATTTGTTGACTTTAAAAAATTTATAATTTAGCTATATTTTCTCCGAATTTAATACAAAGGTCTTTATCATCACCTTCGGGAGCTTCGTTTACTATTATTGATTCTAATGGAAGTTCAAACCCGTATGAATCCATTTGTTCTTCCCATTTTTTCATCCATTCACCATCGCCCCATCCATAAGAGCCGAATAAAAATGCTTTCTTACCTGCACCTAGACCTTTTAAAGATTCTATGAAAGGCTCAAAGTCAACCTCTTCTAGATTTTCATCACCCATTGATGGGCAACCTAGTATTAATATATCTTCATTTTTTAAATCATCTACATTTACTGACTCTACTCTTAAAAGCTCAGCTGACTTACCTTGATTAGATAGACCTTTACTTATAAGATTTGCCATAGTTTCTGTATTACCAGTACCACTCCAATATATAATTTTCATAACTTTACCTCCTAAATGGAATTGATAATTAGTATCAACTACTTAATACAATGATAATGGTTTTCAATTACTCTGTCAATATAAAAAGTTAAAATATAGAAAAAAGTTTATAAAGTTTATAAAATATTTGATAAATTAACAGATTCATAATAATATTAAGTTATATACAAGGAAACTAAAGATAGGAGAGTATGCTGTGATTAAAAAATTTTATGCAGTTAAAGTAGGAAAAAAACCGGGAGTGTATACAACTTGGGATGAATGTAAAGAACAGGTTAATAAAGTTCCAGGGTCTATATATAAGAGTTTTAAAACACTAGAAGAAGCTGAAAAGTTTGCAGGAATAAAATTAGAAAACATTTCAAAAAAATCTAAAGCTAATGTTAAAAGTAAATCAACACCAGAATCTAAAGATAAAGAATTAAAGCCAATAAAAAGTAAAGCAAATGTAGATTACTTTGAAAACTACATTGAACCAGAAGATGTAAAATGTAATTATGATATGATAGCTTTCGTTGATGGAAGTTATGATAGAGTATCAAAAATTTTTGGATCGGGTATTGCAGTAATTGATATTGAAAAAGATTTAATTCAAGAATATAAAACAGCAGGACATGATAAGTGGGATCAATGGAATATAGTAGGTGAAATAGAGGCTGCTAAATATGCTATAAAATTAGCTCATGATGAAGGATTAAAAAAGTTATGTATATATCATGATTTAAAGAACATTTCACTTTGGGCAGCTGGGACTTGGCAAGCTAAAAATGAATATACTCAATCATATGTTAGATTTGTAGAAGAGTATAGTAAAGATTTATCAATAACATTTATAAAAGTTAAAGGGCATAGTTGTAATAAATATAATGATATAGCAGATAGATTAGCTAGAGAAGCAATAGAAGAATATTTATAAATAATAAAAAATATAGATAGAAAGGGCTACTTTTATGTAGGCCTTTTTTAGTTTTAAGTAAATTATTATTTGCATTTTGGAATAATTTAAATATTTAAAAAATTAATAATACAATATTTAAATTGATAAAATTAATAAAATTAATGCTTAAAATTGAATAAATTAAAAATTAAATTGAATATTTTAAGTGAATTAGTGACAAATATTAATCTCGTGTATATACTTATAGTATAAAAAAATTAAAACTAAAAGGCGGGTTAATTGTGGAGAGTATAAAAAGCATTGAAAAACCTAAAAAATTATGGAATAAAAACTTTTTTTTATTGTGGCAAGGTCAGTTAGTTTCGTGTCTTGGGGACGCATTTTACTCTATGGCTTTAGGGTTTTGGGTTCTAGATAAAACAGGGTCATCATCTATAATGGGAATATTGATGGCAGCTATAAGCTTACCTAGAATTATAATTGGGCCTTTTGCAGGAGTTATAGTAGATAGATTTGATAGAAAAAAGATGATAATTTTAGGAGATCTAATAAGGGGAATAGGAATTTTATTTGTAGGGTATGCAGCATATAAAAACATATTAGAAGTTTGGATGGTTATTTTAATTGGAGTAATATGTGGTATATGTTCTGCATTTTTCAATCCGGCAATAAGTTCAGTTATTCCAGATTTAGTTTCTAATGATAACATAGTAAAAGCAAACTCAGCACAGCAAATGGCCGTGTCAACAACAAGTCTAGTAGGTAGCCTTTCAGGTGGGTTTATATATTCAATTCTTGGAGCTTCAGTTATGTTTATATTTAATGGAATAAGTTATATCATATCAACTGTAACTGAAATGTTTATAAATATACCTAAAGTAGAGCAAAAAGAATCAAAATTGACATTTAGAGAAGATTTTAAAGAAGGACTAAATTTTACATTTGGTTTTAGGGGATTAGTGGTATTGCTTGCTGTATGTTTTGCGTTAAATTTTTTCTTTGCTATTTTTTCGATACTTTTAAGACCATGGTTTATGATGGAAGAATCTTTGGGAGTGGCAAGATATGGAGTTATATCTGCTTTCCAAAGTATAGGAATGATTGTAGCAAGTATATTACTTACAAATATAAATATAAAAGCTGAAAATAGAGCCAAAACAATGCTTATATCATTATTTTTAACTATTATTTTTTTCTTTTTAGGAGTACTTATAAATAAATTTTATGTAATGTGTGTATGCTTTTCTTTTGGATTATTTTTTAATACAATATCAAATACAGTTATGATGTCATCAATGATGGTTACTGTGCCACAAGATATGAGAGGTAAAGTGATGAGTATAGTTATGACTTGTTCTATAGCTATACAACCAATAGGAACATTAATAGGTGGGGTTCTTGGTGACATTTTTTATCCAAGAAGCATTATGATAGGTTGTTTTTTAATTTGCATGATAGGATGTGTACCTTTATTTTTTAGTAGAAGTACGAAGAAAGTTTTAAACTATAATCCGGAAATCCAAAATTTAGAAGATATAAAAAGGTAAAATATTAATAAATTTTAAAAGATAAAGTTGATTAACAGAAAATGCATAATAATACTTTTTAAAACTGTAAAAATTATAGATAATTACAGTTTAAGGAGGTAATTTTTATGACAAATAAACCGTTAGTAAGTAATGCAAAAAAAGCTTTAAATCAAATGAAGTTAGAAATGGCTGGAGAATTAGGAATACAAAGTGAACATATTAATGGAGCGAATAAAACGTCTTATGAAAGCGGAATTATGGGTGGGAATTTAGGTGGAATGATGAGCAAAAAATTAGTTGAATTAGGAGAAAAAGAGTTAATTAGAGAATATAATAATAAAAATAATTAATTAATTGGGCTAAATTTTAGCCCAATTTTTAAATTGTTTTTTTATGTTTAAATTTGGAAATTACAAGCACGAGAAAGTAAAACTTGATATAATATTACTTGATAGGACAAATTCATACAAAAGATATTAAACAAGTAAGGGTTGGGGGAGAATGATACAAAAAAACAAAATAAATATATTATGTATTTTAGTTGGATTAGCATGGTTTTTGATTTTTAATACAACGTATGCATCTGAAAAAGAAAAGCATGTTTTATTTATAAGCTCTTATAATCCTAATGTTGAAACTTTTTCAGACCAAATTGAGGGGATACAGTCTGGAATAAATGAAGATGTAAATCTTCAAATTGAATATATGGATTCAAGAACATTTTTAGGAGAAGAAAATAAAGAAAAATTTTATGAATTACTAAAGCATAGGTTAAGAGATCAAAAAGGATATGATGCTGTTATTTTAGGGGATGACCAAGCTTTTGAGTTTGGCATGGAACATAGAGATGAATTATTTAAAAATACCCCAATAATCTTTTTAGGTGTAAGTTCTAATAATAATATTGAATTAGCAAAAAAATCAAAATTAGTTTATGGAGTAACAGAACCACAATCTGTAAAGGAAAATATAGACTTAATAAGAAAACTTCATAAAAACAAAGACATAACAATTGTAACTGATGCATATTCAAATTCTTTAAATTTAGATTATAACTTAGATGTATTAAAAAAGGAATTCAAAGATACAAAATTTAATTTGATTTCTTTAAAAGATATGAGTTTTGAAGAACTTAAAAAGAAATTAAAAACTTTAGGTGATAATGATGTATTATTTGTAATGTATGCATATAGAGATAAATTGGGAAATGTAAAGTCTATAAAAGGTTCATATAAGCTAATTAGCGAAAGTACAAACGTACCAATATATTCAACTATGAATTATGGGATAGAATGTGGATTTATTGGGGGCAAAGTAGTTAGTCATGTTGAACAAGGAAAAGCGGCAGGTAAAATAGCAAAGGAAATATTAGATGGTGAAAATCCAAAAGAAAAAATTATTGATGGAAATAAGATAGATAATTACATATTTGATTATAATAAGTTGAAATTTTATAATATAAATATAAAAAAATTGCCAAATGACTCTCAAGTAGTTAATAGTCCAATTGACACTCTTTATAAATATAAAGAAATGGTATATGGGTATTTGTCATTAACAATAAGCTTATTAATTGTTATAGCTTCATTAATATTATATACTGTAAAAAAAATAAACTATCAAAAAGAGTTAATAAAAGCAAAAGAAACAGCAGAGAATATGCAAAAATCACAAAGCAATTTTATATCTAATATTAGTCATGAGTTACGAACTCCAGTTGCAGTCATAATGTCTGCAAATCAAATATTAGATATTAATATGAAAAAAGTTAATAACAGTTATTCAGAAAGCAATTTGAATAAAACAAATATAATAAAGCAAAATTGCAATAGGCTTTTAAGACTTACTAATAATATTATTGATATAGCTAAAGTTGATTCGGGATTTATGAGCTTGAAATTAAAAAATTTGGATATAATATTTTTACTAGAAAGCATAGTTACATCTGTTATACCATATGCTGATTGTAAGAATATAGAAATAATATTTGATACTAATTGTGAAGAATTAATTATGAGCGTAGATCCTGATAAAATAGAACGAATAGTATTAAATTTAATATCAAATGCTATTAAATTTTCAAAAGACAATACAAATATATATATATATGTAGATGTAGATGAAGAACAAAATGTTCTTGAATTTTCAGTAAAAGATACTGGGATTGGAATGAAACCTGAAGATTTGGAACGAATATTTGATAGATTTACGCAAGTTGATGATATTATGGTCAGAAAAAATGAAGGAAGTGGAATAGGTCTATCTCTTGTTAAAATATTTACAAATATGCATAAAGGTGATGTTATTGTAAATTCAAAACTCGGAGAAGGAAGTGAGTTTATAGTAATTTTACCTATTAGATTTATTGAAACTGAAAAAGATAATGATTTTGAAATAAACTCTTATAGTTCAAGTAACTCAAAAGCTGCAGTAGAATTTTCAGATATAAATTTTTAAATACATTAAAAAATGGCATGTATATAGGGAAAACTATATCATGCCATTTAATTTAATGTTAACCTCTTTTTTTCTGAAGTTCTAAGTACTCATTTAAAACATCATCGTCAATTTCATCTTCTGTAGTTACAAAAGAGGCTCTAGTCCAAAGACTTTCCAAGTGGTTAAGATGATCAAACTCACTTCTCAAAACCTTAGAAGAATTTACTTTGAATTTTACAATAATATCATGAGGACTTATATCAGAAAGAGCATTGACTTGAAGTTTACAGTAATCTTCTCCGCAATATATAGATAAGATTTTTATATTTAAAAGTTCTGCTTCAGACTTTATTACATCATAAAATCTTTTTTTCACCTCATCATTCTCAAAAATCTTTCTTCTATACCTAGGACAAAATATGTAATTGTACTTCAAATAGCTTATTCTTTTTTTATCTATCCTATATTTTTCTCTCATATAAATATATTACATATTAAATTTAAAAAATTCAACACTCTGATAAGTATTATTTAGATCAATACTATCGATAGATTCTTTTAATTTAATCAAAGATTCTCTATATTCTAAAACTCGCCCTAACAATAAAACACTTAGAGAATTATTCAATTCAAATTTACTATAATCTATATCTAGTAGCTTAAAAACTGGAATATCATTATTGTTTAGAACATTATCTAATAAATATTTATGTTGGATAGTAAAATTAGATAAAAGTTCTTTTATATATAACTTTTCTTCAATCGATAAACTATTAAATTCGCCTAAATTTTTAGAAATCAAACTTAAGAAATCATAATAATTTTCACAAACAATTCCTAGATAATCTAGAGTATTAATTTTATATTTATAATGTTTTAAATGATTTTTAAGTGAATTAATTTTTGCTTCTTTATCTAAAGTTAATAAATTGGGTTTTATAGCTTGGCTATATAGATTTAAACTTTGAAGATTTAAAATATCTAAATTAGATATATTTAAAAGAATATAATCAGTAATTTTAAAAGCCTCTTTGGAAAAATTAAAAATCAATTCCTCTACTTTAAAGCCTTGGTTAATTGGCAAAATTAATTCATTTATAGTAATTGCTATAAGTGACCCAACTAAAATAGATGAAAGTCGTACTATTATTTTTGATGGATCACTCATAGTAAAAAATAAAATTAAACTACCTGAGACTAAGCTCATTAAACTGAGTTTTGTTTTATTTAGGTTAAATTTATAAAAAATAAATACATTAAAAGAACAAATTAATGCAAGGGAATATATATTCCAATTAAAAATAGTACCTATACAAAAAGTGAGTATTGCTCCTAATATATTTGCAACAAATCTTTGTAAACAGTAAGTTCTAGCACCTGAAACAGTTGGAAGCATTGCAAATACAATTCCTACTGTTATTACAGTGGTTGATACTCTTAAATAATTAGTTAAACTAGATAGATAAATGGCTATTATTGATGATAAAAGAACTTTTAAAGCTCTAGTTTCATCTTTTATTGATAGTCTTTGTAATATAAATTTATTATGACTCATAATTAGTCCTCCGATTAAATTATATTACAATATAGTATCAGTTTATAGAATTAATTGCAACAAAAAGTATCAGTTTAATATAAAAACTGATACTAAAAAACAGTCTTAAAATATTTTAAGACTGTTAAATATGAATAGATACAATGTCAGATTCACTTAATGTATTTATTTTTTTGATATAATCAAGTATTAATGGAATACAAGCTGCAATCCAAGCCATAGGACCTGCTAAGCAAACTCCAAAATAACCTAAGAATAAAGGTAGTGTAAATGCAACAACTGTTCTAGCTAATAGTTCACAAACTCCAGCCAACATAGGAACTAACGTGTAGCCCATTCCTTGAAGTGCATTTCTATATATGAATATTAAGCTAAGTGGTATAAAGAAAAATGCAACTGTAGTTAGGTATTTCATAGAGTAAGCAACTACATCTGGATCAGAATTTGATACAAATAGCTTAACAAATTGATCACCAAATAAAAATAGTATAAGACCTCCCACAAGACCTATAATAATATTTATAATAGTACATTTTTTAACGCCTTCTTTTATCCTATCTATATTTCCGGCTCCTAGATTTTGAGCACAATAAGTTGCCATTGTAACTCCAAATGTTATACTAGGTTGCATAACTAATTGCTCTACTTTAGATGCAGCAGTATGAGCGGCTACAACTGTTGAGCCAAATGCATTAACTGCACCTTGAAGTATAATTGCGCCTATAGCAGTTATAGAAAACTGAAGAGCCATTGGGATTCCAATACCTAAATGTTTTTTAAAATATAAACTGTCAAATTTAAAATGTTTTTTCTCAAGTTTTAATATAGGAAATTTTTTAGCTGTATAAAATAAACATAAAATTCCAGAAACACCTTGAGCAATTACTGTTGCGTAAGCTGCGCCGGCAACTCCCATAGATAAATTTATTATAAAGAATAAATCAAGAATTATATTTAAAATTGATGCTACTATTAAAAAATATAGAGGTGTTTTACTATCACCAAGAGCACGGAGTATACTTGATATCATATTATAGAAAAAAGTAGCAAATATTCCTCCATAGATAACTACTATATAAGATTGAGCGTCATCTATAATATCACTAGGTGTATTTATTAAGTGCAAAATTGATTTTGATGTAATAACACTTATAAATGTTATTACAATTGACATAATAATAGATAGAACAATTGCACTTCCAACTGCTTTTTTTACTCCATCAACATCATTTGCTCCAAACTTTTGAGATACTAAAACAGAAAAGCCTGAAGTAAGACCTAATACGAATCCTATTATTAAAAAATTCATAGATCCAGTTGATCCAACTGCGGCAAGAGCCTTGACCCCTAAAAATCTCCCTACTATTATAGTATCAACCATACTATAAAATTGTTGAAATATATTACCTATGAGAAGTGGTATAGAAAAGTATAAAATTAGTTTTACTGGATTACCAGCGGTCATATCTTTTGTCATAAAATCCCCCTTTGTAAAAAAATATATGCTTGCATATGATAGCATTATTTAAAAATTCCGACAATACTATTATATTAAAATTATTAAAAAAGGATAATAAATTATATAAATAAAATAGTTTGACATAAAACTATTTTATTTATATAATTTAAATTGTTAAATCAGTTTATAGACAAAGGAGAATTAAAAATGACAAACTTAGATTTCATATATAACCGTCAAAGTATAAGAAAATTCAAAGATGAACCTATTCCAAAAGAAGATATAATGGAACTTTTAAAGGCTGCAACATTTGCTCCATCAGCAAAGCATCAGCAAAACTGGCATTTTGTAGTACTTCAAAATAAAGATATGATAAATGAAATGGCTGATATAGTTACTAGAAGCCATGAAAAAATAGGTGAACTAGCAAAGACTGAAAAAGATAAAAAGATACATATGAGTGTTATAAATTATTATACATGTTTTAAAAATGCTCCTGTTGTTGTATTAGTTTATGGATGCGAATATAAAATGATAGAATACAAAATTTTAAAAGAAAATGGGGCTCCAAAGGATCTATTAGAGGTATTAGTATCTCCTCAATCAGGAGCTCAAAGCATAGGAGCAGCAGTTGAAAACTTCTTATTAGCAGCAACTAAAATGGGATATGGAACTTGTTATATGACAGGTCCTACTCATGCAAAAACTGAAATTGAAAATCTGATAGGATTTGAAAAGCCTGGATATGAGTTAATGTCAATGATAGCTTTAGGTGTTGCAGAGGACAATCAACCACAACAACCACCTAGAAAACCATTAGAAGATGTTACTACATTTATAGATTAAAACCTAAATTAAAATAAAGAGCTCAAATTAGTATACTAATTTGGGCTCTTTATTTTAAATAGAATAAAAAACAAATTAAAAAAATTTTACATAAAAAAATAATTATACTATGGACTAATAAAAAAATAAATGGTATATTGTATACATAGACAACGAGATTAGACAAAAAACAACGTGACAATAGGAAATGACATAATTTATATAAAATTAAAGCACTTTAATATAAATATATTTTAAACCAAGAAGACTTAAGGAAGTTTTCAAAATCCCCCTAAAAGTACAATAATACTATTTAAAGACTGTTTTTTAAAACAGTCTTTTTTGTTTGAAAAAGTCAGTTTTTGCACAAAAAAATGGTAAATATAAACATTTAATGACTAGTTTTTTAATTTGTATTGAATAAACAAATAGAAGATGGTAATTTAAAGTAAAAAGGTAAAAAGGGAGGACTTAATGATTGAATCACTTACCGACAGACTTGTGTCATTTCTTGTGCTAAATAATATAATAGACACAGAAAAATTTGAAAAATATAGAGATAAAATAAAATCTTTAATATTTTTGGCAATAAGCTTTGTAAGTGTAATTTTAGTTGGAATTATCTTCGGGAAAGTTACTCAAGGAATAATACTTTTAATATGTTATTTGATAATAAGAAAATTTGCCTGTGGATATAAAGCTAAAAGTTACATTATAAGATTACTAATGTTTATGGGGATATATATATTTACTATATATTCTAGTAGTTATGAGGATTTAACAACGTATAAGTTTTTAATTATTTTATTTACAGTATTAAGTTGGGGATGTATATATGTTTTAGCGCCTGTAGAGAATATAAAAAATAAAATGGATTTTAATGATGTACTAAGAAAAAAAATTATATCTAGAATAATAGGCACAATAATTACTTTTTTAACAATTATATTATTAAGGATAGAAATTATAAATGAATATGCGGCATTTACTTGTAGTGCTTTATATTGGAGTGCATTTATGTTAGTACTGGGGACTATAAAAAATTACATAAACAATTAAGTAAAAAACATTTATGGGTAGATTTTTAAATTAGGAAATCCTTACCTATAAATGTTTTTTATTTTTTATGCTTATTTTTATCTATAATAAGGTAGATAATATAGACAAAGGAAAATTATAGGAATATAATAAGTTAGAAAAAATACTATAAAAAAACTAAATATCTAAGAGGTGAAAATATGAAAATATTAAAATATTTACTTATATTTATACCGATAAGTATAATTGGAGAATTTATGCACTTGCCACCAACAGTAATGTTTTTATTGGCGGCATTATCAATTATACCACTAGCGGGACTTATGGGAGAAGCCACAGAAGAAATAGCTTTTTATACAGGACCTAAAATAGGAGGCTTTTTAAATGCTACATTTGGAAATGCGACAGAACTTATTATTTCGTTCTTTGCTTTAAAAGCAGGACTATTTGATGTAGTAAAAGCATCTATCGCAGGGTCGGTAATAGGAAACATACTACTTGTACTAGGAGCTAGTATGCTATTAGGCGGGATAAAGCATAAAAATCAAAAATTCAATAAAAAAGTTATAGAAGTATCATCAAGTATGCTTTTATTTGCAGTTATAGGACTTTGTGTTCCAGCAATTTTTACGCATACAATTAATCCTAGCTTGCTAAATACAAAATATGAGGGACTAAGCATTATTGTAGCTATAATAATGTTTATAATATACATATTAAGTTTAGTATTTTCGTTTTATACACATAAAGATATATATTCATCAGAGCCTGAGAATGATGGAGAGTCTAAGTGGTCACTTAAAAAGTCTATATTTGTTTTAGCAATAGCTACTATATTAATAGCTATTGAAAGTGAATTTTTAGTTAGTGGTGTAGATTCATTAACGGCAACATTAGGATTGAGTGAATTTTTTGTAGGGATAATAATAATACCTATAATAGGAAATGCGGCAGAACATTCCACAGCTGTTGTAATGGCAATGAAAAATAAGATGGATGTTGCTGTAGAAATTGCAGTTGGATCTAGCTTACAAATAATATTATTTGTTGCTCCTGTATTAATATTTTTAAGTTTACTATTTACTCCTATGAGCATTGTATTTAATCCGTTTGAATTAGTAGCATTAATTGCATCTGTTCTTATTGTAAATAGAGTTGCAAGTGATGGAGAATCAAATTGGCTAGAAGGTGTACAATTATTATCTGTTTATTTCATTATTGCAGCAGGATTTTTCATATTATAAATAAAAATAGACCTTTGAAAAGGTCTATTTTTATTTATAATATGAAAAGTTGTTTAGCATACTAAATAAATAGATATATATAACATTGGTACTAGATTAAAAATAAGAAAGAGGGGAATGGAGATAAAAAATCTAAATAAAAATATTTTAATAAGCTTAGTAGTGTTTATTCTAATGTTTGGATCTTATTATTTAATAAAGAAAGAAAATAATTACATTATAGAAGATATTGCATATAGTTATGAAAATGATAAAGAAATAGATAAAGAAAAAATAAAAAATGAAAAAATAGAGATTTTTTCTAAATCACATAAAGATTCCAATGATTATTTTGTATTAGGATATTATAATGAGAACGTAGTGAAAAATAATAAAGAAGCAAAACAATACTTTAAAAAGGTAATAGAACATCAAAATAAATATACAGATGATTTTGCTAAATTATATAGTTACTACTATTTAAGCAAAGATGCTATAGAAAATAGAGAAGTAAACAAAGCTTTAGATTATGCTAAGGAGGGCTTTAACAGTATAAGTCCAGCGAGTTATAGTAAGTATAAAAACATCATTTGGAATATTCATAGTGAGTTGATGGATTTAGAAAATGGTAGAGAATTAGCTATTAAAGACTATAGAAAGATAGAAGAAAATGAGAATTTACTAGACGATGAGTCAAAACTATATTTGTATCAAAAGTTGTCTACAGTAAGTTTAGCAATGTATGGCTATAATTATGATATAGAGGCTAATTTAAAAGCAATAGAGCTTGCTAAAAAGTTGGACAAAAAGGAAGAACTGTACAGATTTATAATAGACTTGGGAGTTTCAGCCAAACAAATTGGAGAGTATGAATCAGCTATCAAGATAATTAAATACACAGATAAATTGAAGATAGATAATAAATATGTAAATTCAATTTTAAACTGTTACAAATTAATAGAGTTAGCCCAAGTTGAAAGTAGACTGGGTAATTATGAAAAATCACTAAGTTATGTAAATGAAATAGACAAGTACAGTTACTCTATAAAAGCAGATGAACTAAATGATATCCAAGTTTTGCAGCTTTCAATAAAGAGTGAATATTATGCAGAAATAGGTGATTTTAAATCTGCGCATGATTGCTTAAAAAAAGCTGCATCTATGATTGATGACAATAGTAGCGAAATTTACGCAAATAAAGAAATGTATTATTATAAGGCACTAGCAAATGCTTATAAAAAAGAACATAAATACCAAGATTCTATAGAAGTGTACAATAAAGGTTTGAGTTTAGCAAATAAAGAAAATCGTATAGAGTACAAGGATATATATTTGCATGGATTAATAGATATATATTCAAAGTTAGGTGATGAAAAAAATGAATATAAATACAGTATTGAATTAGCGAACCTTATAAGAGAAAAGAATAAAGAGTTTTATAAAAATCATTATTATGAGAATGTGATAGCTAAATATGGTATGAATAAAGCTAAGAAAGAAAATACAACAATAAAGTCTTTAAATAACTTTTTTAAAGTTATAATATTTATACTATTTGCTGTAATATTTAAACTTCATATATATCCTATTATTTATAAATATATACATAGAGCTAAAGTGAAAAAATATATAAAAGAAGATAACTATTTTTTAAACTATCAGCCTATAGTTAACCCAAAAGAAAATAAAATTATGGGGTTTGAGGCTCTAATTAGGTTAGAATTGAAAAATAAACTAATTATGCCTAATATAATAATAGAAGAAATTAATAAGTGTGATATGATGGAAGAAGTTTCTGTTTGGATATTAAAGAGAATAGTTGAGGACTTTAAAAGATTGAAAAATGTAGAGAATATAAATGAAAAATTTTATATTTCTATAAATTTATCACTTAAAGAAATTGAAAGCATATATATAGTAGAAACATTTAAAGAGATAATAAAAGAAGCTGACTTACCTAGAAGGTCTATTTGCATAGAGATTACTGAAAATAATAGCTATAAAAATAAAGAGTCTGTAAGCAAAAATATAAAAATTTTAAAGGATAGCGGATTTTTAATAGCGTTAGATGACTTTGGAGTAGATTACTCAAATATATCTATGTTAGACAAGTTTGAATTTGACATAATTAAATTAGATAAATATTTTATTGATAATATAGGAACTTCATCTATAAATAAGACACTTATAGAAACAGCAGACTACTTATCTACTATAAAAGATAAAACTATAGTAGTTGAAGGTGTGGAGGAAAATTATCAAATGAAAATTATAAAAAATACAAAATCAGATAAAATTTATATACAAGGATATTTTTATAGTAAGCCTTTAAGTGTTCAAGTATTAGAAAAATTTAAATTATTTAAATAGAAGACAAGCTCTGGTGTTTAACCGGAGCTTGTTTTATGTTAACATAAAACAAAAAGTATGAAGGAGAATAGGAAATGGTTAACATATTAGTTGCTGATGATGATTTAAGAATACTAAGGTTAATAAATGATTTCTTAAAATTAGAAGGATTTAATGTATATAAAGCGGAAAATGGAAAAGAAGCAATTGAGTTATTTGAAAAAGAAAACATATCACTAGCTATATTAGATATAATGATGCCTATTGTAGATGGGTGGGATGTATGCAAACATATAAAATCAAAATCAGATATTCCAGTACTTATATTAACAGCAAAAGACAGTGATATAGATGAACTCTTTGGTTTTGATATAGGTGCAGATGAATATATGTCAAAGCCATTTAATCCTAAATTACTAATTGCTAGAGTAAAAAACTTATTAAAAAGAGTTAATTCATTGAAAGAAAAGCAAACTTTTAAATATGGAGACATAGTTCTTCAATTAAATAATAATGTAATAAGAGTTAGCGAAAAAGAAATTGAACTTACACCTATAGAATATGAATTAATGTTTATATTTTTAAATAATGTAGGAATATCGCTAAAAAAAGATAAATTATTAGATTTAGTATGGGGCTATGACTACTATGGGGATCCGAGAACATTAGATACTCATATAACAAGGTTAAGAAAAAAATTAGGCTATGAATCAGAGTTGATTAAGAACATAAGAGGTTTTGGCTATGTTTTTGGGAGTTAGTATGAAATCTATAAAAAATAAATTATTAACAGGGATAATACTTATCAACTCAATGATGTTAGTTGGAATATTAATATTTACTATTAACTTCAAAGATATATATATAAAGTATACTAGTTTACAATTAGATAAATTATCAAATGAAATAAAAGTGATATTGAATGAAAATTTAGATGAAAATACATCAAATAAGCTCCTAAAATTAACCGAAAGTAAGGGTGTAAATCTAGATATATATAATAAAGAAGGAAACTTAGCATTTAAGAACAGAATGAGTATGAATAATCATATGATGGGGAAGATGAAAAACAAATATGAAGTAGTAGATAAATACTATATAAATAGAGACTTAACCTCATATATAATACATGAAAACTCAGAAAATATTGAGTTTTTATCAATCATATCGAGCACAGATGATAACTTATACACGATAGTTATTAAAACACCTATAAGTTCAATTGAAAATAGTATAAAGATAGCCTCTACTTTTTTAATAATTATTTTTATTCCTATAATAATTATTTCTATTATAATGGCTATAATTTTTTCAATCAAGTTTACGAAGCCTATAAGAAAACTAAATGAAGTAACTGATAAAATTTCAAATTTAGATTTTAACGAAAGAGTTGATATAAAAACTAATGATGAGATTGAAAAATTAGGACAAAGTATAAACAAATTGTCTGATAAGATAAATAGTAGCTTAAATGACTTAAAATATAAAAATGACGAATTAGAAGTGCTTATTAAAAATAAAGAAACACAAGAAAATCTTAGAAGAGAATTTGTGTCGAGTGTATCTCATGAGCTAAAAACTCCGATAACGGTTATAAGTGGATATGCTTTAGGCTTAAAAAGTAATGTAGCAAAAAGTTATGAAGACCGAGAATACTATATAGATGTAATATATGAAGAAAGTGAAAAAATGGGGGTATTAGTTAAAGATTTATTAGATTTATATAAGCTAGAGTCTAAGACGTTCAGTATAAAAAAAGAACAAATAAGTATAAAAGACTTAATAATAGAAACTATTAGAAATTTTGAAATAAAGATTAAAGAAAAAGATATAAATGTAACCTTAAACATAAATGATATCTATATATATGTAGATAAAATTAGAATTCAACAAGTTTTATACAATTTTATAGATAATGCTATACATCATATAGATAATAAGCGTATTTTAAATATAACTACATATAGATGTAAGGAAAATTTAAAAGTATCTATATATAATAGTGGAGAAAACATAGAAGATGAATATTTAGATGAGATATGGGATTCTTTTATGAGAATTAATAAATCCAGAACATATAGTGACAATAGAGTGGGGCTGGGATTGTCTATTATAAGAGAAATAATAAATCTTCATGACGGTAAATGCGGTGTTTTGAACAAAAAAGATGGTGTCGAATTTTGGTTTGAATTAAAATTGTAAATTTTTTTACTTGTAACTAAGTTGTAACAATCGATAGTCATAATGATATTAAAGATAATTTAACAGGAGGTAGTTTTATGAAATTAAAAAAAATAATATTATCACTTAGTGTTATATCAGCTATTGGATTTGGATCTATGGGGGTTATAGCAAATGCAAATGAAAAATCATCTACAGATAATTCATTTAGTTACAGATACCAAAATAGACAAGAATGTAGACTTACAGATGAGCAACAAAAACTTATAGACAAAGGCTATAATGAACTTACAAAAGATGAAAAAACAATATTTGATAAGTACTACAAACAACCAAAAAGTAATTTAAGTGATGAAGAATTAAACAAATACTTTGAAATTCATGATAAAGCATATAAGTATTTAGGAAGTGATTTTTTAGAAAATATGAAGCAAAACAGATCTGAAAGATTAAATAGTGGACATATGAAAAATGGACAAGGACAAGGTAGAGGTATGTGTAATCAACGATAAAAGTTAATATAAATAAAAAATAAGGTTAGTAAAACTAACCTTATTTTTTATTTATATGAGGAAATGATAAATATTTATCGTTATAGAGAAGTAGACAAATGGCACCTATTCAATAACTTAACATTAAATTAACATAGAAAAAATCTATAACAAATATACAATGCATATAAAACAATTAAAATAAAAGCTATATATATAAATTAGCAATCAATATTAAAAAAATTAAAAAGCTAGAATTTTAGTATTGTATTGAAATTAAAAATTTAAGAGTTATATTAAATTGAGTTTGAATTACAAACTGGATAATCTGATTTTTTAATTAGTAACAAAATATATAAGCAGAGCTAACAAAAAAGAGCAAATACATTTGTAAAAACTAAAAGTTACAAAGTGAATTTACAAAATTTAAAATAGAAAAGGTGGTTAAGCTATAATTTATGCTATTTTTTACAATGATTATCATATAAAATAAGGAAAAAATAGCATAAATTATAATAGTTACAAAAAAAATTTAAAAAATTTTTAAGTGAATTTCACATACCTATGAATCCTTGCAATTTCAATAGATAAACATTGTTACCAATTGTAACTCTTTTGTAACCAAATTTGCTTTTTTTTGGTTCTAGGTGTTTACAAAAAGAAAAAAGTGTATTAACATTAATAACAAGTTAAAAAAAGTTACGAAAAAGTAACAAACACAAACAATATGAATTTAAAAAGACAATAAGGTCAATAATATATAATTTTTAATTTTATTTAATTGAATGGAGGAATTTTATGAGTATGAATAAAAGAGCAAAGAAATCAATAGTATTAACATTAGGTTTAGTAGTTGGAGGTATGTATGCTTCAACAAACAGCATATTTGCTGCAGAGAAAGAAATAGTTACACCAGAAAAATTAAACGTGAGAAAAGGACCATCTGTAGAAAATGATAAAATAGGATCATTAGATAGAGGAATGGTTGTTGAAATATTAGAAAGCAACAATGGATGGAACAAAGTTAAACTTTCAGACGGAAATGAAGGATGGGTAAGCGGAGATTACACTGCAAAAGAAAAAGCAACTGTAACAGCTACTGAATTAAACGTAAGAAAAGGACCATCTGTAGAAAATGATAAAATAGGATCATTAACAAATGGAACTGTAGTAGAAGTATTAGAGCATGAAAATGATTGGTATAAAGTTAAGCTTGATGACAATAAAGAAGGATGGATATCAGGAGATTATGCATTAACTGAATCTCAAGCTATGGAGCAACAAGCTAAAAAGACTGAAGTAAAAGCTGCTACAACAAATACAGTAGATCAAAAGAATGATTCAAAAGATTCAACTGTTAAAGAAGAGAAGTCAGAAGAAGCAGTTTCAAACAATACACAAAATAACAACCAAAATAATAATTCAAATGAATCATCAAAAACTGAAGAAACAACTTCATCAAACAACAATAGTGGAAGATTAATGACTGTAAATGCAAGTGCATATGCAGGTCATAGTATAACTGCTACAGGAACAACTCCTAAGTGGGGAACTATAGCTGTAGACCCTTCAGTTATACCTTATGGAACAAAGGTTTATATACCTAAGTTTGATATGGTATTCACTGCAGAGGACTGTGGAGGAGCTATAAAAGGAAATAAAATAGATATATTCATGAATAGTGAATCTGAGTGTACAACTTTCGGAAGACAAAACATAGAAATACAAATATTAGGATAATAAATAAAAGAAGTCTCGATGGAGACTTCTTTTTTATGCACCTCAAAAGCTATTTAAATCGATTTTAAGGGCTTTGATGATGCTTTAGGGGCAACTATGCTTAATGAGTGAAAGAAAACGTAAATTTGGATAAAAATGAGGTTAAAAAAAAGTGGGCTTTTATAAGTCTGCTTTTTTTATTGTATTAATTAAAATAAATGCAAAATAGGAATAATGAAAATCATTATTAACTATGATATACTATTAGAATAATGAAAGGAGGACTAGCTATGGAAAATATAAATAAATTTCAAAGTTTTATGATTTTATTAATGGTGGCTATTGGAATTTTTGTTGGACAATTTGACATAATTAAAATGTATAGTGAGTATCTAATAATGCCAGCTCTCATGGTAATGTTATTTTTAGTATTTTTACAAATTCCTTTAAAAGATATAGTTAAGTCATTTAGTAATAAAAAATTTACAATAACATCGATTTGTATAAATTTTATATGGACACCGATTCTTATTTTTATACTTGGAAAATTATTTTTAGGAAATAATCCAAGTTTGTTGATTGGATTTGTTATGTTGATGGTAACACCTTGTACAGATTGGTACCTAATATTTACGGGAATAACTAAAGGAAATGTTGCATTAGGGGCGTCGATATTGCCTCTAAATTTAATATTGCAATTATTACTTCTGCCAATATATGTATTGCTTATAGGTGGTTCTAGTGTAGAAATCGAAGTACTTAGTTTACTAAAGGGAGTAGCTATGAGTTTAATTATTCCATTAATACTATCTATTATTTTAAGAAAAATAATTATAAGTAAAAATGGCAAAGATTTTTTTGAGGAAACAATAACTTCAAAAGCTTGTGATTATCAAGGGCATTTTTTAAATATAGCTATTGTTGCTATGTTTGCATCTCAAGGTAAAGTTTTACTTCAACATCCGGAAGTTCTATTACAATTACTTGTACCTGTATTGTTGTTCTTTGCAATCAATTTAATAGTAGGAATATTTGTATCTAGAGGAATAAATTTAAATAGGGAAGACTCTATAGCATTAAATTTCACAACGCTTGCTAGAAATTCACCTATAGCATTAGCTATAGCTGTTGCTACTTTCCCAGATAAACCATTGATATCATTAGCTCTTATTATAGGACCATTAATAGAATTACCAGTACTTTTTATAATATCAAAAATACTTTTAAATAATAATTTTGTAATTAATGAAAGTGTCTTAAAGTAGGCACTTTCATTTTTATATTATTGACATGAAACAAAAATGAAGTTACATTTATCATGGGTGGTATTTTAATTAAACTGCACCAATTGGATATTAAAAAATTTTATTATAGGAAGCTCATATCTTTTTAGAATGAGACTGATTAGTAGTATCACACTCATTAGGAGGTGGTAACTATAAACTTTGGAATTATTGGAGCGGGGAAGATGGGATTTTCCCTGGGAAAATATTTAAAAGAAAACAATATAAATTTAGTTGGGTATTATAGCAAAAGTGAGCATTCTTCTAAAGAAGCATCAACTTTCACAAATACCAAACAATATGTTAAATTAGAAAATTTAGTACAAGATAGTGATGTTATATTAATCACTACTCCAGACTCACAAATAAAAAACGTGTGGGAGAATCTAATTAGCTTTCCTATTAATAATAAAATAATATGTCATTTAAGTGGAGCAAAATCCTCAGAAATCTTTTCGAATATAAACCAATATGGTGCATATGGTTATTCAATTCACCCAATATTAGCAATTTCAGATAAATATAATTCTTATAAAAATATTTCTAAAGCATTTATTACAATTGAAGGAGACAAAAAATACATAAATTATTTAAAAAATATATTTTTGTCAATTGGTAACAAGGTTTTATTAATCAATAAAGAAAATAAATCCTTATATCATGAAGCCTGTGTAAGCGCTAGTAACTTAATAATTCCTATAATTGATCAAAGTATAAAACATCTTGAAAAATGCGGATTTGAAAAAAATATAGCTATTAAAGCTTTATATCCGTTAATTGAATTTAATATAAAAAACATAAAGGAACAAGGTGTTTTGAACAGTTTAACAGGTCCGATAGAAAGATGTGATTTAGAAACTATAAAAGATCACTATGAAGTTTTGAATGATGAAGATAAAGAATTATATACTATCTTATCTAGGCACTTATTAAAAATAACTAAAGTTAAAAATTTTGAAAAAGATTATTCTAAAATTGAAAAATACTTGGGGGAACAATATGAAAAATACAATTGTAACTTTTAAAGAAGCTAAAGAAAGCAATGAAAAATTAACTATGCTTACGGCCTACGATTACTCAACTGCAAAGCTAATTGACAGTTGTGGTATAAATGGAATATTAGTTGGAGATTCATTAGGAATGGTGTGCTTAGGTTATGAAGATACATTATCTGTAACTATGGAAGATATGATACACCACACAAAAGCAGTATCGAGGGGATGTACAAATACTTTAATAGTTGCAGATATGCCTTTTATGTCCTATCAAACGTCCACATATGATGCTGTGGTAAATGCGGGGAGACTTATAAAAGAAGGAAGAGCACATGCAGTAAAATTAGAAGGAGGAGTAGAAGTTTTTAACCAAATACAATCGATAGTTAACTCTTCTATACCAGTTATGGGGCATATTGGACTGACTCCACAATCTGTAAATGCTTTTGGCGGATTTAAGGTACAAGGTAGAGATGAATTAGCAGCAAAGAAACTTATTGAAGATGCACTAGCAGTAGAAGATGCAGGTGCATTTGCTGTTGTATTAGAAGGAGTCCCATCAAAGTTAGCATCACTTATAACTAAAAAGCTAACTATACCTACTATTGGAATTGGAGCAGGTGCTAGTTGTGATGGACAAGTCCTTGTATATCAAGATATGTTGGGGATGTTTAGTGATTTTACACCTAAATTTGTGAAAAAGTATGAAAATATAGGAGAAAAGATGAAAAATGCATTTTCAAATTATATAGATGAAGTAAAAACAGAAGTTTTTCCAAGTGAAGAACATAGTTTTAAGATAAATGAAGATATAATAGAAAAACTATATTAAAGGGGATTTGGGCATGAAGATTCTAAATAACATAAAAGAAATAAAAAAACAAGTTAAGGATTGGAAAGATGATGGATTAAGTGTAGCACTTGTACCTACTATGGGATACCTACATGAAGGTCATGAAAGTTTGATAAAAAAAGCTAGTGAGGATAATGATAAAGTAATTGTAAGCATATTTGTAAATCCAATGCAATTTGGAATAAATGAAGATTTATCTACATATCCAAGGGATATAAATAGAGATAGTGATATATGTGAAAAAAATGGAGCTAGTTTAATATTTAACCCAAATGTTGAAGAAATGTATACAGATGGATTTAGCACTTTTGTAGATTTGAATAATTTAACTTCTGGACTATGCGGGAAAAGCAGACCAACTCATTTTAGAGGAGTTTGTACGGTTGTGAGTAAGCTATTTAATATAGTAAATCCAGACAAAGCATATTTTGGACAAAAAGATGCGCAACAACTTTCTATAATAAAGCAAATGGTAACAGATTTAAATTTTGATGTTGAAATTGTAAGTTGTCCTATAGTTAGAGAAGCTGATGGATTAGCTAAGAGTTCTAGGAATACATATTTAAGTAAAGAAGAAAGACAAGCTTCAACTATAATAAACAAATCATTAAAAAAAGCAAAAGCTTTAATAAAAAGTGGAGAAAGAGATTCTAAAAATATAATTAACTTTATAAAAAATGAAATTAATAAAGAACCTTTAGCAAAAATTGATTATATAAGTATAGTTGAGAATAACACTATAAAAAACATAAAAACTATTGAGGATGGATCATTGATTGCAGTAGCTGTTTTTATCGGAAATACAAGATTAATAGATAATTTTATTTTCTAAGTTGTGTAAAAAAATTTCATTCAATTTGGCTGTATGATTATATAGGAAAATTAAGGGTATATTTATTAACATAATTATACAAAGATTGGAGAAAAATAAAATGAAATCTAATATGAATGAAAAAGAGTATGAAGAAATAAAAAAAGATGAAGAATTGAAAGATAGAGAATTATTTGGAGAAAAAGAGTTAGAACAAGAACACAAAGATTTAAAAATAGAAAAAGAATTAGATCCAATGAAAAGATTATAAGTTTTAAATTATTTATAAATAAATAGAGTAAACATAAAAGGGATATTTTAAAATATCCCTTTTATGTTTACTCTCAAATAATCTCCATAATTTCTCCATAATTAATTTCTATAATCCATTTATAAATTTGTAGTTTATATAACTGGAAAATAGAAATTAGAAAGAGGATTATGATTATGGAAAAATTAACACTTAAGCATATAAAAAATTTAAACTGGAGATTAATATTAAATGTTACACTTATATTTATATTTGGACTTGTAATGCTAACAACTGCAACTCATGCAAATAGAACCGGTAACTATAGAGAAATAATGAAACAATTGTTGGCATTTGGAATAGGGGTTACGTTAATAATTTTCACTATAAAAATTGACTATATTAAAACAGGTAAATTTTATAATGTTTTTTATATATTTACTATAATATTGTTATTAATTATATGGGTACCTGGATTAGGAGTAGTACAAGAAGGATCTAGAAGATGGATAAAACTAGGGCCACTATACCTTCAAACATCAGAAATTGCCAAACTTACTTTCATAATAAGTTACGCTAAAATTGCAGAAGAATATAAAGGTAAACTAAATACCATAAAACAAATAATACCAGCAGTATTAAAAGCTATGCCAGTTTTATTTTTAATGTTAATGCAGCCAGACTTAGGAGGGACTATAGTTTTTATATGTATAATGTTTGGAATGTTATTTGTATCAGGGCTTAATGGTAAAATAATAAGAAATACTATTTTAATAGGGGTATTATTATTACCATTAATTTATACATGTTTAGCTCCGCATCAAAAAGTTAGAATAGAAGCTTTCTTAAATCCTAATGATTTAAGTTACAAAGGAAATTATCAAGTTGTACAATCTATGATAGCTATAGGATCAGGAGGTATAAAAGGTAAGGGTATTTATGAAGGAACACAAAGTCAAAATGGATTCTTACCGGTACCAGATAGTGACTTTATATTTGCTGTTATAGGAGAAGAATTTGGGTTAATAGGAATGGGAGCTTTAGTGCTATTATATGGAGCATTTTTATTGACGATGATAAAAGATGCAGGAGAATCCAAGGATTTTTATGGAACTTTAATTATAATTGGAGTAACTAGTATGTTTGCATATCAAATTATTCAAAATATAGGTATGACTATGGCATTAATACCTGTTACAGGAATAACGCTTCCATTTATTAGTTATGGAGCAAGTTCTTTGGTTGGATCTTTAGCAGCATTAGGGCTAGCTCTTAATGTTGGAATGAGGAAAAGAAAAATTAATTTTTAATTTAAATTAATAAGAGACGAGGTAGGCGATGATAAATATACTACTTATAGATGATGAAAAAAAGATTTGCGAGTTTGTAAAAGCTTATTTAGATAAAGAAGGCTATAAAACTGATGTAGCATACAATGGAAATGATGCTGTGGATTATCTTGACAACAATCAATACGATATAGTTTTATTGGACAGGATGTTACCAGATATAAGTGGTGAAGAAATTTGTAGCTATATACGAAATAATTGTAAGCTGGTTAATATAGCTATAATTATGCTAACCGCAAAAACAGAAGATGATGATAGGATTGAAGGTTTTGAATTAGGTTGTGATGATTATATATGTAAACCATTTAATGTGAAAGAATTAATTCTAAGAATAAAAGCTGTATTAAAACGAAGTCATGATTTAGAAACTAATGAAAAGATAAGTTTTAAAAATGAAATTGAAATAAATACAAAGACACATGAAGTGAAAGTTAGAGGGAAAAGTGTCATTTTAACTAACACAGAATACAAACTATTGTTAGTAATGGCATCGAATCCTAAAAAAATATATACTAGAGAAGAACTTTTAGAAAATGTAGTAGAAGACCATTTAGAAAAATTTGATAGAGTTATAGATAGTCATATAAAAAATTTAAGACAAAAGATAGAAGTTGATTCTAGAAATTGTAAAATAATAAAAACTGTCTATGGAGTAGGATATAAATTTGAAGAATAATAAAAAATATATTTCTCTAAATAGTCAAATTTTAATAGCATTTTCAGTCATAGTTACTTTAATAACAATTATCATTTCAATATTTATAAATTCATCATTTAAAAGTGTATTTAGTAAATATGTTGATGAGAACAATAAAGATGAGGTAAATCACCTTGTATTTGATTTACAAAATGTATATGACAATGATAAATGGGATGTAGAAAACATAAAACTTTTAGGTGAAGATGCAATAAGAAAAGGGATAGCTCTAGAGGTTTATAATAAAAATGGGGACTTGGTTTGGAGTGTTTTTGAAGATGAAAAGCTATTATCAAATCAAAGATTGAATACAATAAAAAAGAATATGAAAAGTATTAATCAAAATTGGAATGGAAAACTCAAAGAATATAAGTTTGACATATATGATGATAAGAAGTTAGTAGGGTATGAAAGGATAATACATTATGATTCTATTTACTATATGGAAGATGATCTTGAATTTTTAAATATTATGAATAAATTTATGATATTTATAAGTATAGTAGCTGTAATAAGCGTTATAATTATATCTGCAATAATTTCAAAATCTATTTCTAATCCTATAAAAAATGTATCTAAAATTGCTAAAGTCATAGGGAGTGGAAACTATAAAAATAGATTGAATTATAAAAGTAATATAAAAGAAGTTAATGAACTTACAAAGTCTATAGATATGTTATCTGAGGAACTCAACAAGCAAGAACTTTTAAGAAAACAATTAACAACTGATATAGCACATGAACTTAGGACTCCTGTAACTAATATTCAAGGACATTTAGATGCTATTATTGATGGAATTTGGGATCCAACACCAGAAAGACTTACAAGTATAAGAGAAGAAGTTCAAA
This sequence comes from Paraclostridium bifermentans, assembly GCF_019916025.1. Taxonomy (NCBI): domain Bacteria; kingdom Bacillati; phylum Bacillota; class Clostridia; order Peptostreptococcales; family Peptostreptococcaceae; genus Paraclostridium; species Paraclostridium bifermentans. Next base: position 1,078,773 of record NZ_CP079737.1, read on the forward strand.
GGTTAGGAAAGTTAATAGGATCAATTAAAAATTTATCAACATTTGATAGTTCACTAAGTAGGTTGAATAAAACTAAAACTAACTTAAGTGATTTTATAAAAAATATAACATACACTTATGAATCAAAAGCTTTAGAAAAAAATATAAAAATTGAATATGAATTAAATGAAGTTTTTGCATATGTAGATAAGGAAAAATTTTCTCAAGTTATAGTCAATATTTTAGTCAATGCAATAAAATACACAAACTATGGAGGAACTATTTTAATTAAAGTAGAAAATTATGATGACAGTATAAATATAGCTATAAAAGACAATGGAATTGGAATACCTAAAGAAGAATTACAATATATATTTGAAAGGTTTTATAGAGTTGATAAGTCAAGATCTAAAGACACTGGAGGCATAGGGGTTGGACTTGCTATATCAAAAGCTATAGTAGCTGAGCATGGAGGAGACATCCTAGTATATAGTGAATTAGGTCAAGGTAGTGAGTTTGTAATTAAGCTTCCAATCATGTAAATAAAATATAACTTATTTATTGACAATGATAAATTTTATATAGTATATTTAAAATAGCACAAAGAGGTGCATTAGGAAGCAACGAAGCTCCATAGATTAATCTATGGAGCTTTTTTGTACTTAAATTTGTACTTATATAAAGAAAAGGGGAATACAAAATGTACAACTTTGAAATAAAGACAAAGATAAGCTGCGGTAGAGGAGCTTTAGAATCATTAAAAGATATAAAAAATAAAAAAATATTTATAATAACAGACCCATTTATGATTGAATCTAAAACAATAGATAAAATATTAATCAATCTAGAAGGAAATGATTGTGATATATTTAGTGAAATTGTACCAGATCCTCCAATTGAAACAGTTGTAAAAGGTATGGAGAGAATAAAAAATTACTCTCCAAATATAATTATTGCATTAGGTGGAGGCTCAGCAATTGATGCAGCTAAGGCAATTATGGATTTTTCAAAACAAATATTTAAGATAAATGAAATTGAATTTATTGCGATTCCAACAACTAGCGGAACAGGATCAGAAGTAACGTCTTTTTCTGTAATAACAGATGCTCAAAAAGGTACAAAATATCCACTTGTTTCAGATGATTTAATACCTAATAAAGCGATATTAGATCCAGAATTAGTAAAAACAGTTCCAAACTTTATAACGGCAGATACTGGGATGGATGTATTAACTCATGCTATAGAAGCTTATGTATCAACAGATAGTAATGATTTTTCTGATGCATTAGCAGAAAAGGCAATAAAACTTGTACACGAATATTTAATTGATGCATATAAAGATGGATCAAATTTAGAAGCTAGAGAAAAAATGCACAATGCATCATGTATGGCAGGGTTAGCATTTAACCAAGCGTCGTTAGGTTTAAATCATGGGATAGCACATATAGTAGGTGCAAAATTCCACATACCTCATGGAAGAACTAATTCAATATTACTTCCTTATGTTATAGAATATAATGCTAATATTTCAGGATACAATAATGCATCTTACTCAGACACTGCTAAAAAATATGCACAAATAGCTAAAATGTTAGGGCTAGAATCTTCTAATGTTAGATTAGGCGTGAAAAATTTAGTAAATGAAATTAAGAAAATGCAAAAAAGTATGAACATGCCGATGAAATTAACAGACTGTAAAGTTAATAAAGTTGATGTGGAAAATTTATTACCAGAAATTGCACAATTAGCGTTAAAAGATGGATGTACTAAGACAAACCCTAGAATTCCAAATGATTCGGGAATAATCGACATATTAAAACAAATAATTTAATAAAAACTTAGTAAAATGGTTTTTTAAATATTTTGAAATAAATATTGACAAGTGGAAAACGTATATCTATAATTAAATTATCACAAGGGCGTGATAATTGATTAAAAAGCAACGGAGCTTCTTAAAGATATATTGATAGTATATATTTTTAAGGAGCTTTATTTGATTTAAGAAAGAAGGTTTCAAAATGACAGAAGAAACTAAAAGCAGAGTTATTCAGGAATATGTTCCTGGAAAACAAGTTACATTAGCACATGTAATAGCGAATCCAAATGAAGATATATACAAAAAATTAGGACTTATAATAGATAAAAAAGATGCAATAGGCATACTTACAATAACTCCAAGTGAAGCATCGATTATAGCTGCAGATGTAGCAACAAAAGCATCAGGTGTACAATTAGGATTTATAGATAGATTTAGTGGATCTGTAGTTGTCACAGGAGATATAAGTTCTGTTGAATCAGCACTTAATGAAGTTGTAGAAGTGCTAGGAAATATGTTAAACTTTACATCAACAAAGATAACGAGGACTTAATTATGAAAAATATAATATTTATGGGTAAAACAGGTAGTGGAAAAACAACACTATGCCAAAAGCTTGATGATTTAGAAATAAAGTATAATAAAACTCAATCAGTTGAATTATACAATCAATCAATAGATACACCTGGAGAATATATTGAAAATAGAAGTTTGTATAGTGCACTTATAACTACAGCTGTAGATGCAAAAACTATAGCATTAGTATACGACCCTACACAAGGCGAAGGATATATTGCACCAGGATTTGCTAGTATGTTTGCTAAAAATGTAATAGGAATAATTACAAAAATAGATATAGCAAATGAAGATGAAATTGAACTAGCAAAAGAAAAGCTGAAAATGGCAGGTGTTAATGAGATATTTTTAGTAGATACTATCAAAGGCATAGGTATTGAAGAGTTATTTGAATATTTAAGTTAGCTAAAGTGAGGTGGCAACATATGAAAGGAAATATATTGGTAGTCGATGATGAACCAATAATCAGAATGGATATAAAAGACATTTTAACTGATAGAGGATATAATGTTGTTGGAGAAGCATGTGATGGATTTGAAGCTGTTGAAGCATGCAAAAAGTATAATCCCGATTTAGTTATAATGGATATAGATATGCCAATGTTAGATGGACTTAAAGCTGGTAAGATAATAACAAAAGATAACTTAGCAGGAGGAATACTTTTATCAACTTCTTTTGAAGGAGATGAGTATTTGAAAAAAGCAAAAGAAATAGGTGCCTTTGGATACCTAGTAAAACCTATTAATGAAAAAATATTTATACCTACAGTTGAAATGTGTATAGGTAAAGTAAGAGAATTTGAAAAGATGAAAAAAGACCTCGATAAGATAAGCAATAAGTTGACTGAAAGAAAGTTAGTAGAAAGAGCTAAAGGGATACTTATAAGAGAATTTGAAATTGATGAGGAAGAAGCATATACAAGAATAAGAAAACTTAGTATGGATAAAAGAACTTCTATGCTTGAAATTGCAAAAACTATTATTATAGGTTACGAGGAATAATCATATGATAAAAGAGTTATGTCAAGAATATTCTAACTTAAATAGTGAAGAAATTGACAAAGTAATTGATATTTCAAAATCCTTAGATCTAATGGCTAACTTTTATGAAAGCGATGTCTTTATAGACATATTAACGAAAAACCAAGAAGAGGCTATAGTGGTGGCTCATGGAAAAGCTAAAAATAGCTCTATTTACAAAAACACTGTAGTAGGAAAAAAGGCTCTGAGTATAAATGAACCAGGAGTTATAAATACACTATTAACAGGATTTGCCTCAAAAGATATAAAAGCTTTAACACAAGAGTATAAACTTGTGAGGCAAAGCATACAACCTATAGAACTAAATGATAAAACAATTGCAGTATTGATTGTAGAAAAAGACATAAGTAAAGAGTTAAAAGATGAATTTGATACAAATAAAAAAGAATCAAAAGAATTAATAAATTTAATAAAGCAAAACAGTTTTATAACTGATAATTTAAATGCTGCTATACTTGTGTTTGATAAATACGGAAATTTAAAATTTAAGAACAAAAATACTGTAAAAATATATGAAGCTATAGGAATGAAAAAAGATTTAGAAGATGTTAAATATGACGAGATATCATTAGAAAGTGAAAAATTTATTGATATTATAAAAAGTCATAAAATAGAACAAGTAAGAGAAGTAAATATAAACTATTGTTTCTTTGAAGTAAAAACAATAGTTAGAAAATCTGAAGAACTTAGAGTAATTCAAATAATACAAGATATAACTGAATTGAAAGAAAAAGAAGCTGAACTTGTTTTCAAATCAATAGCAGTTAAAGAAACTCATCATAGAGTAAAAAATAATCTTCAAACTGTAATTTCCTTGCTTAGAAAACAAAGTAGACTAACAGATAACGAAGAAGTTAAGATGTGTCTAGACAATGTGACTAACAGGGTATTTGCAATACTATCTAATCATCATTTGTTATCAAAGCAAATGGATAATAGTATAAGTATTTTACAGGCTATAAATTTATTAATCAGCAATATTCAAGGTGGATATTGTGATGATAAAAATATAAACATATACATTACAGGTGAAGATTTTAAAATAAATGGAGAAAAATCCAGTGCATTGCTACTAGCTATAAATGAAGCTATCCAAAATTGTTATGACCATGCTTTTGAAGGTAAAGAAAGTGGCAATATACAAGTACTAGTAAATGAAGAAGGAAATAAAAATATTATAGCTATCGTTGATGATGGAGTTGGATTTAAAAATGATGCTAAATTAAAAACTAATTTAGGTACATTTATAATCGATAGTTACATAAAACAGGTTCTAAAAGGTGATGTTGAAAAAATATCCACTGATAAAGGAACAAAAATAATTTTTAAAATTCCAAAATAATTTAATATATGTATTAATAACTATATCTACAAGGTGGTAGTATTAATTAAGCAAAGGGGCTTAAGGTTATTGATAAGTTAGGTAAATATATACCTAAACTTATTATAACTTTAAGCCTCTTTGCTTGTTTAAAACACACTTTGTGTATGGAGGTGAATAAATGAAAGAAGAGTTATTAAGTGTTGGAATTGATATAGGAACAAGTACTACACAACTTATATTTTCAAAGTTAATAGTAGAGAATATGGCTTCAAGCTTTTCAGTTCCAAGAATTAGTATTGTAGATAAAGAAATTATTTACAAGAGTGAAGTTTATTTTACTCCACTTATTTCTAACACTGAAATTGATAGAGATAAAATTAAAGAACTAGTAGAACTAGAGTACAAAAAAGCTAATATTTGTAAATCAGATATACAAACTGGAGCAGTTATTATAACAGGTGAAACTGCTAGAAAAGAAAATGCAAATGATGTACTTCATTCATTAAGTGGTTTTGCAGGAGACTTTGTAGTTGCAACAGCTGGACCTGACTTAGAAAGTATTATTTCTGGAAAAGGAGCAGGAGCACATATATATTCAAAAGAACACTCAACGAGTGTTGTGAATCTAGACATAGGAGGAGGAACAACAAACTTAGCGCTTTTTAAAAGAGGTGAAGTTTGTGACACTGGATGTTTAGACATAGGTGGAAGGCTTATAAAAATTGATAAGTCAACAAAAGAAATTATATATATATCACCTAAAATCAAAGAGATTATAAAAAATAACAATTTAAATTTAGATTTAGGAACTATTGCTACAGTTGAAAATTTAAAGCCTGTTATAGATATAATGGTTAAACTGTTGCTTGAAAGTGTAGGCATAAGACCTAAAAGTGAACTATTTGATTATATAGTTACCAACAAAAATATTAAATTAGATGAAGATATAAAATGTATATCTTTCTCTGGTGGAGTTGCAGATTACGTTTACTATGATGGCGAAATTGATGACTACTTCAAATATGGAGACATAGGTATTTTACTTGGTCAAGCTATTAAAAACTGTGAAGAATTCAAAAATCTTAAAATTATAAGATCTATGGAAACTATAAGAGCAACTGTTGTAGGAGCAGGGTCTCACACAACTGAGGTTAGTGGAAGTACTATAACATATACTAGCGAAAGTTTTCCTCTTAAAAATTTACCAGTTTTAAAATTATCAAAGGAAGATGAAATAGGAGATAGTCAGCACATAAGTAAAGCAATAAAAAATAAATTAAATTGGTTTAAATTAGAAAATGATCTTCAAAATATTGTAATTGCTATTGAAGGTAAATCAAATCCTAGTTTCTCAGACATACAAACATATGCAGATGGACTAGTAGATGGAATGCAAGAAATAATCGATAGAGATTTAGAATTTATAGTTATTGTTGAATGTGATATGGCTAAAGTTTTAGGTCAAAGTATGTATTCTAAATTGAATTTTAAAAAGAACTTAATATGCCTAGATAGCGTTAAAGTTGAAAATGGAGATTATATAGATATTGGAAAGCCAATAGCACAAGGTCAAGTATTACCAGTAGTAATAAAGACACTGGTTTTTAACTAATAAAAGGAGGTAAGTCAATGATTTTACAAACGAAACTATTTGGACATACGTATAAGTTTAATGGGTTATACGATGTAATGGCTAAGGCTAATGAAGAAAAATCAGGAGATAAGTTAGCAGGCGTTGCGGCTACTTCTTCAGAAGAAAGAGTTGCAGCTAAGGTTGTTTTATCTAATATAAAGTTAGAAGATATAAAAAATAACCCAGCGGTACCTTATGAAATAGATGAAGTTACAAGAATAATAATGGATGACTTGAATGAAAAAATATATGAGGAAATAAAAGATTGGACAGTATCAGACTTAAGAGAATGGTTACTAGACTCAAACACTACAGGTGATGATATAAGCAGAATTTCAAGAGGATTAACTTCTGAAATGATAGCTGCAGTTGCAAAATTAATGTCTAATATGGATTTAGTTTACGCAGCTAAAAAAATAATAGTAAAAGCACATTGTAACACAACAATAGGAGAACCAGGAACTTTATCAGCAAGACTTCAACCAAACCATCCAACAGACGATCCAGATGGAATTTTAGCATCACTTTTAGAAGGATTAACTTATGGAATAGGAGATGCAGTACTTGGATTAAACCCTGTTGATGACTCAGTTGAGAGTGTAACTAAAGTTTTAAAAAGGTTTGAAGAAGTAAAACAAAAATTTGATATACCTACTCAAATTTGTGTACTTGCACATGTTACTACTCAAATGGAAGCTGTTAGAAAAGGTGCTCCAACAGACCTTATATTCCAATCAATTGCAGGTTCTCAAAAGGGAAATGAAGCATTCGGATTTGATGCTGCAACAATTGAAGAAGCAAGACAATTAGTTTTAAAGCAAGGAACTTGCACAGGACCGAATGTAATGTACTTTGAAACAGGACAAGGTTCAGAACTTTCATCAGAAGCTCACCATGGAATAGATCAGGTTACTATGGAAGCTAGATGTTATGGATTTGCAAAGAAATTTAATCCTTTCTTAGTAAATACAGTTGTTGGTTTTATAGGGCCTGAATACTTATACGATGCAAAAGAAGTTATAAGAGCGGGACTTGAAGATCACTTTATGGGTAAATTAAGCGGATTACCAATGGGTGTTGATGCTTGTTACACAAACCATATGAAAGCAGATCAAAATGATATAGAAAATTTAGCTATTTTATTAACAGCAGCAGGATGTACATACTTTATGGGAATACCTCATGGAGATGATGTAATGCTTAACTATCAAACAACAGGATACCATGAAACAGCTGCTCTTAGAGAAATGTTTGGATTAACAGCAATTAAGAAGTTTGACAGCTGGTTAGAAAATATGGAATTTAGTAAAGATGGTAAGTTATTAGAAAAAGCAGGAGATGGATCTATATTATTAGGATAGGGGGCTAAGTTATGAACGAAAAAGATTTAAAAACATTAGTAGAGCAACTAGTTGGCCAAATGGTTGGACAAATTGATACAAATTCAATAAACGAGGTAACAAAGCAGGTTGCTACACAAATAGATGGAAATGATGAATTTATAGAAGATATAACAACAGTAGATATAAAGAAACAATTATTAGTTGAAAACCCAAAGGATAAAGATGCTTACTTAGATATGAAAGCAAAAACTCCTGCAAGATTAGGAACTGGAAGATGTGGAGCAAGATATAAAACAGCTACTGCACTAAGATTTAGAGCAGACCATGCTGCAGCACAAGATTCTGTTTTCTCATATGTTTCTGATGAATTTATAAAAGAAAATAACTTATTCGAAGTTGAAACACTTTGTGAAAGTAAAGATGAATATATAACAAGACCAGATCTTGGAAGAAGATTTTCAAAAGAAACTATAGATAAGGTAAAGTCTAAGTTTGGAACTAATCAAAAAGTATTATTAATGGCAGGAGATGGGTTAAGTTCAGCAGCAATAGAAGCTAACTTAAAAGATATAGTGCCAGCTATAAAGCAAGGTTTAAAAATGTATGGAATAGATTCTAGTGAAATATTATTTGTTAAACATTGTAGAGTTGGAGCTATGGATCACCTAGGAGAAGAATTAGGAAGCGAAGTTATATGTATGTTAGTAGGAGAAAGACCAGGTCTTGTAACTGCAGAATCTATGTCAGCATACATTGCATACAAACCATATATAGGAATGGCAGAAGCTAAGAGAACTGTTATATCAAATATCCACAAAGGTGGAACTACAGCAGTTGAGGCTGGTGCACACATAGCAGAATTAATAAAAACTATGTTAGAGAAAAAAGTTTCAGGAATAGATCTTAAGTAATCTATATAGGAGGAGTTAAACTATGAAAAATGATGCAATACGCCCTAATGTCCTAGGAGTAAAGATAATTTCAAATGTAAGTCCGGAAATGGCTAAAAAATTAAATTTAGAACAACATCATAAAAGTTTAGGATTAATAACAGCTGATTGTGATGATGTAACATATACTGCTCTTGATGAAGCAACAAAAGCCGCTGAAGTAGACGTGGTTTATGCAAAATCAATGTATGCAGGAGCGGCAAACGCTTCAACAAAATTAGCTGGAGAAGTAATCGGGATTATAGCAGGACCAAGCCCAGCAGAAGTAAGAAGTGGATTAAATGCAGTTTTAGATTTTATGGAATATGGAGCAACTTTTATAAGTGCTAATGATGATGATTCAATAGCATATTATGCTCACTGTGTTTCAAGAACAGGAACTTACCTTTCAAAGGTAGCAAACATAAGAGAAGGAGAAGCATTAGCTTACCTAGTAGCACCTCCTCTTGAAGCAATGTATGCTTTAGATGCAGCACTTAAAGCAGCAGACGTTTCTTTATGTGAGTTATTTGAACCACCTACAGAAACAAACTTTGCAGGAGCACTTCTTACAGGTTCGCAGTCAGCTTGTAAGGCAGCATGTGATGCTTTTGCACAAGCTGTTATAGCTGTAGCAGATAACCCAACAGGATTTTAAGGTTAGATAATGAATGCTTTAGGATTAGTTGAAACAATTGGTTATGTTGCTGCGATAGAAGCTCTAGATGTTTGTTTAAAATCTGCAAGCGTAGAAGTTGTTGGAATACAAAAGGTAGGACAAGGTATAGTTACAATTGAAGTAAGTGGAGATGTTGGAGCTGTAAAGTCGGCAGTAGAAGCTGCTAAGTATGCTGCTGAGAAAGTAGGAGTACTAAGAGCTACACATGTGATACCAAGATTACATGCAGATGTACATGATGCTTTATTTAAAAAAGAAGATATTAAAAGTGTAGAAGAAATTGTACATGAAATAGAAGAAAAAGAAATAGAAACAGAAGTTGAAATAAAAGAAGTAGAAGATATTCAAGAAGAGATAGAAATAGATAGTGTAGACGTAGAAAAACACAATGATAAGAAAGATGAGTTAGAAAAACCTAATTTATCAAATCTTAGTGTAAAAGAACTTAAAAACTTAGCTAAGTCATTGGGATCAAAGAAGACATATAAAGAATTAAATGCTTTAAAGAAAGAAGAATTAATTTCTTTAGTAGATAAGTTTTATAGAGAGGATGAGTAAAAATGACACTTTTAGATAAAGATTTAGTATCAATACAAGAAGTTAGAACTCTTGTGAAAAATGCTAAAGCTGCACAGCAAAAACTAGAATCTATGAACCAAGAACAAATAGACAAAATAGTAAAAGCTATTGCAGATGCAGGATTTGAAAATGCTGAAAAGCTAGCTAAAATGGCTAATGAAGAAACTGGATTTGGAAAATATGAAGACAAAATAATTAAAAATGTATTTGCATCTAAGATGGTTTATGAAACTTTAAAAGATACAAAAACAGTTGGGATAATAGGTGAAGATAGAGAAAACAAAATTATAGACATAGCAACTCCAGTTGGAGTAGTAGCTGGGCTTATACCATCAACGAATCCAACATCTACTGTAATATACAAAGCTATGATAGCTTTAAAAGGTGGAAATGCTATAGTATTTTCTCCACATCCAAATGCTAAAAAATGTATTCTTGAAACTGTAGAAATAATAAGAAATGCAGCAGTTAATGCAGGATGCCCAAAAGATGCAATAGGATGTATAACAACACCTAGCTTACAAGGTACAAGTGAATTAATGAAGCATAAATTAACTTCATTAATACTTGCAACAGGTGGAGAAGCAATGGTTAAAGCTGCATATTCATCAGGAACACCAGCTATAGGGGTTGGACCTGGAAATGGACCAGCTTTTATAGATAAAAGCGCAGATATCAAACTAGCTGTTAAGAGAATAATAGATTCTAAAACATTTGACAATGGAACTATATGTGCATCAGAACAATCTATAGTAATAGAAGAATCTATTGAAAATGAAGTTGTAAGTGAACTTAAAAATCAAGGAGCTTATTTATTAAATGAAGAGGAAAGTCAAAAACTTTCAAAATTCATAATGAGAGCTAATGGAACTATGAATCCTCAAATAGTTGGTAAAAGTGTTGAAACTATTTGCAAGTTAGCAAATTTAAACAACGTACCAAGTACAGCTAAAGTATTAGTAGCAAGAGAAACAAAAGTAGGACCAGATGTAGCTTACTCTAGAGAAAAGCTTACACCGATACTTGCATTCTATGTAGAAAAAAATATAGATGCTGTAATAACTAGATGTAGAGAAATACTATTAAATGAAGGGGCTGGGCATACATTCTCAATGCATGCTAACAATGAAGAACTAGTAAAAATATTTGCTCTTCATATGCCAGTATCTAGAGTTTTAGTAAATACTCCATCTACGCTTGGAGGAATAGGAGCTTCAACAAACTTAACTCCAGCTCTAACATTAGGATGTGGAGCTATAGGTGGAAGTTCAACATCAAACAACATAGGACCACTTGATTTAATAAATATTAAGAAAGTAGCTTATGGAGTTAAAGAAATGGAAGAACTAAGAGGAAATAGACCTCAAAGTACAAATGCAAACATATCTTTAGGTGATAATGAAGATTTAATAAATATTTTAGTAAAAAGAATAATAGAAGAATTAAGATAATTAAAAAAGTATATTAAATAAAAATTAAAATAAACTATAAAAATTTTGGAGGATAAGATTATGGCAAACGCAAACGCATTAGGAATGATAGAAACTAAAGGATTAGTAGGAGCAATAGAAGCAGCAGATGCAATGGTTAAAGCAGCAAACGTTCAATTAGTTGGAAAAGAGCAAGTTGGTGGAGGATTAGTTACAGTAATGGTAAGAGGAGATGTTGGAGCTGTTAAAGCTGCAACAGATGCAGGAGCAGCTGCAGCTGAGAGAGTAGGAGAATTAGTATCAGTACACGTTATACCAAGACCACACTTTGAAGTAGACGCTATATTACCAAAAGTTAGCGAAAAGTAATAAAAATTTAAGTAAATAGGGGTTGTTTCAGTTGAGACACCCCTTTTTACACATCCGATAGGAGTTGTGAGGATATGGGTGTTTTAACAGAAAGTGAAGTAAGAAAAAAAATAGGACATACAGATGCAAAAGAGTTTTATATAGAAAAGGGGCAAATTATAACTCCTTCAGCAAAATCGTATTTAACTGATAAAAATATAGTTTTAAAATACGTAAACTCATTAGATGAAATAGAAAAAAATAAAGATAATGAAGTTAAAGCTGATATAAAACAAGAAAAAAAATATAAGTATGTTACTGTATTTGGAGCTAACTTAGACGAAAAACCTGAACATATGACTTCTCTAAATGGTAATTTACTTGTATTTAAAGATCATAAAAGAATTATTTTAAGAGGCAAGGTAGATTCCTTAGAAGCTAGAATTTTACAAGCTCAAATTTTATGCAAAAAGAATGAAATGAAAAATTTGCTAAAAGATCTTCAAGAAGTTTTAGTGTTTGTTAGAACTATAATGAGATGTGAAGTTTTAGAAGAAAAGCTAGAAGAATTTAAACTTTTAGGATTAACACCTGAAGAGCTAAGAGAACAATCTCATTATCCTAAAAAATACTTTGGAATAGGGCATGAATTTCCAAATTATGAAATGGGAGAAATGGTAGTTGAGATAAATAGTATAAGAACACTAACAAGAGAGGTTGAGCTTGCTGCATATGAAGCTTTTAAAGGGGAATATGGACAAGTTGAAAGAGAAGATTTAATAAAAGCTTTAAACCGATTATCCTCAGTATTTTGGATTATGATCTATAAAATTAGAACAAATAAATATAAATAGTTGGAGGATAGAATGAATATAGCATTAGATAATATCGTAGATGAAGTTGTAAAAAGAGTAAAAAAAGAAGCGTTTATAGAAGTTGAAGCATCTGGAAGACATATTCATTTAAGTAGAGCGGATATAGATAAATTATTTGGAAAAGGTTATCAACTTACAAAGCTAAAGGATTTGTCTCAACCAGGGCAATATGCTTGTAAAGAAAGAGTTTGTATAAGTGGACCTAAAGGCGAATTTAAAAATGTTATAGTACTTGGACCAGAAAGAGCACAAACTCAAGTTGAAGTGTCTTTAACTGATTGTTCTCAATTAGGATTAAAAGCACCTATAAAGCAAAGTGGAGATTTAAACGGAACACTAGGTGTAAAAATATATACAGAAAAAGATAGTGTTGAATTAGAAAAAGGTCTTATGGTAGCAAAACGACATGTGCATATGAATGAAGAAGATGCTAGAAAGTTCAATGTTTGTGACAATGAAGTTGTAAAAGTTAAGGTGTTTGGACAAAGACCATTAATATTTGATGATGTTGTTATAAGAGTTAACAAAAACTTTGAGACATTTATGCATATTGATTATGATGAAGCCAATGCATGCGGATTTAGCAAAGGATGTTTAGCTAGAATAATAAAAAATAATCTATAAGGTAGGTGATATGTATGGATTATGATAAGCTTATAGAATTTATAGTAGATGAAATATATATAAAACTTGAAAATCAAGGTGTAAAAGAAAATAATGATCTTCCTAAGTGTGTATTAATGTGGGAAAGAGATGAAGACAAATATAAATTCTTAAATGATAAATTTAAAGTTTTAAACTATAACAAAGATATAAAAGATTGTGATGTTTTAGTAATATCAAGGCTTTGTTTGAGAGGGCTTTGTAATTTAGCTATGGGAAATAGCGTATCAGATGAAGAACGTTTTATATTAAAGATGATTATGAGCGGAAAAAAAGTTTATGTAATGGAAGATGGACTTGAATATAAAAGGTATAAGCAAACAGCACCTAAGACTTTATATAATAAATATTTAAACTTTGAAAAAGAAATTAAGAGCTATGGAGTAGAAATTATAAATAACCCTAAAAGCATATTAAATGAAACTAAGGTTAACTACAAAGCGGAATATACAAAAGATAATACAGAAATTAAAGTAAATGTAAATTTAACTGAGAATACACTTGATTTGAGAAGCAAAAAACTTATATCAGAATCTGATTTAAGAAAACCTCAAATAAATGGTATAGATAAAATTTTATTAGGTAAGAAAAGTATAATAACACCACTAGCTAATGATTTTATAAGAATACACAACTTAAAATTAGATAAAGAGTAAAGGAGATATTCTTATGGAGATTGGAAAAGTAGTTGGAAATGTTTGGGCCACAAGAAAAGATGAGAAATTATGTGGACAAAAACTATTAGTTTTAAAACTTTTAAAAGATAACAATTCATATTGTGATGGATTTTTAGTTGCAGCTGATAATGCAGGAGCAGGTAATGGAGATTTAGTATTAGTAACACGAGGGTCTGGAGCTAGAGAATCTTTGGAGGATAGATCTATACCGGTTGATGCTACTATAGTTGGAGTTGTAGATTCACTAGAGGTACATGATGAATAAAAGCATAGGCTCTATAGAGTTTAGAAGTATTGCAAAGGGAATTGAAGTATCTAATGAAATGGTTAAAAAATCTTATGTTGATATATTATACTTAAAAAGTATTTGCCCTGGAAAGTTTATAATAATTATAAGCGGTGATACAGGAGAAGTTAACACAGCTATTGAGTATGGACTTAGTATATCACAAGGATTTGTAGTAGATAGTTTTGTTATAAACTCAGTACACAAAAGTATAATAGGTGCATTGAAAAACAAATATGAACCTATAAATGAAGTTAATTGCATCGGGGTTATGGAAACTAGCAAAGTGTGTGCAGGATTAAGAGCTTTAGACAAAACATTAAAAAGTAGCGATACAACCATAATTAAACTTCAATTGTCATTTGCAATAGGTGGAAAACTTGTATATATAGTTTGTGGAAGTTTAAGTAGCGTAAATTATGGAATAGATGAAGGTAAAAAAGAGTTGAAGGACAAAGATGTGATACAAGCTTTAGTAATGCCTCATGTAGATGAAAAAATAATAAAACATTTAATAGGGAGAGGATAGCCATGAGTATAAATGAAATTATAATCTATATAATGGTAGCATTTATGGTATTGGGTGCTATAGATAAGTGCATAGGCAATAAATTTGGTTTAGGTGAACAATTTGAAGAAGGTATTGTTGCTATGGGATCACTTGCAGTTGCAATGGTAGGGGTAATATGTTTAGCTCCAGTACTAGCAGATGTATTAAGACCTATTATAGTTCCTGTATTTGATATGTTAGGAGCTGATCCAGCTATGTTTGCAGGTTCTATATTAGCAAATGATATGGGTGGAGCACCGTTAGCAATGGAACTTGCAAAAGATCCAAACGCAGGATTATTTGGAGGACTTATAGTTGGAGCTATGATGGGGCCAACTATAGTATTTATAATACCAGTAGCACTTGGAATAATAGACAAAGAAGATCAAAAATTCTTAGCAACAGGAATTCTTGCAGGGATAATAACTATACCTATAGGAGCGTTTATAGGAGGGTTAGTTGCAGGATTTGATGTAATGATGATAATTAGAAACTTAATTCCTATAATAATATTTGCAGCAATAATAGCTTTAGGATTATTAAAGTTTGAAAGTGCAATGATAAAAGGATTTACTTATTTTGGTAAAGGTGTTGTTATCGTAATAACTTTAGGTCTTGCAGCAGCAATAGTTGAAGCTTTAACTGGAATTGTTGTGATACCAGGTATGAACCCTATTAGTGAAGGGATAGAAATTGTTGGAGACATAGCTATAGTTTTAGCAGGAGCATTCCCACTAGTATTTGTTATAACTAAGGTTTTCAATAAACCATTAATGGCTTTAGGAAAAGTTTTAGGAATGAACGATATAGCAGCAGCTGGATTAGTAGCAAGTTTAGCTAACTGTATACCTATGTTTGGTATGATGAAAGATATGGATGATAGAGGTAAAATTATAAATGTAGCATTTGCTGTATCTGCAGCATTTGTATTTGGAGATCATTTAGGATTTACTGCTGGATTTAATGCTGATATGATAGCTCCAATGATAGTTGCTAAGTTAGTAGGCGGAATCACTGCAGTTATTTTAGCTATGAGATTAGCAAATAAGATGTTAAAAAAGGAGAATGCTTAAGATGGATATAAAGAATTTAGATAAATCTATGTTAGAACAGTTAGTAAGACAAATTATACAAGAAAAGATAAACGGTAGTGAAAATAGTGTTGATTTTTTAAGAGATAAAGATGAAAGTGGAGTAATTTCTATAAAACTTCCAACTGTAAAAGTTGATGAATCAAATAGATTAGACACTGGTAATCCAAGCGATGTAGTATACACTAAAGACTTATTTACATTAGAAGAAAGTCCTAGATTAGGATGTGGAATAATGGAGATGAAAGAAACTACATTTGACTGGACACTAAATTATGATGAAGTAGATTATGTTATAGAAGGAACACTAGATATCATAATAAATGGAAAAACTGTATCAGCATCTGCAGGAGAATTAATATTAATACCAAAAGGTAGTAGTATACAATTCTCAGTTAAGGATTATGCTAGATTTATATATGTAACTTATCCTGCTGATTGGGCTTCACAAAACTAAATTAGATTTAAAAACTAATATTCAAAATACTATATAGGTGAAGGATACAATATAAGTTTTGCTTCCAAAGCTGGAAAGATGCTTTAAAGGTCGCTAAAACTTACATTGTATCCTTCGCTATTTTGTATTATTTTAATTTATATTTCAAACTCTGCTATTTTAGTTACTGCTACATAAATTTTAGATATAGCATACCAAGTAGCAAAATCAACGTTTCCACTTTGGGTCATTCTAAATATTTCTTGGAATTTACGAACGCTTTCTTGTGTTTTTGGACCGTAAATACCATCAACATCAACTTTAGGTAAAGCAGGATAAGCATTGGCTATAGCGTTTAATTGATTTTGTATAGTTTTAACTGGTTCTCCTGTAGACCAAAGAGTAAGCGTATATCCAGGGAATGAAGAAGGAACTCCTTTTATCATATCTGTACCTTGAAGGCCTATGTCTTGGCCATAGTAATATCTTAAAATTTCATCAAATTTATAACCTTGATCACCTAGGTACTTACTTCCCCATTGAGTCATTTTACCAGGGCATTGAGTTTGAATTCCATCACAGTACTGAGCTAAAAGTGGTTGAGGATTTCCTTTTGGTCTTTGAATATAGACATTAAATATATTATCAACAACAACACTTATAGTATCAAAAATATTTCTATTGTATATAAATTTATGGTCATAGGCTGTAGTAGATGTAATTGTAAAATCATATCCCATATTTCTGTACCATTCAGTATAAACTCTATTTAAAGTAAATGAAACTATAGCTACTACATTTGCATAGATTGTTTCAGTTGGCCAAGTAGCGTATATTTCAGAACTTGCAACATTCTTAATATAATCTCTAAATGGAATCCAATAATTAGGTGCATTTTTATCACTTGGCATTCCATCGTGAACTATTATATATTCTGGAACTACGACATTAGATAAAACATATGGAACCTTTTTTAAATCATCTTCAAATATTTTAGGCTGATAATTTCCATACAATACGTTATCACCAATTTTATAAATTTTTTTACTGGAATTAGTGAAAGTAGAAATCTTAGATAGTGAAATGTTTTGAATCGCTTCTACAAGAGGAAGAATTTGAACTCCTTGTATTACAACGCTTTGATAACCATCTTTAGATATTGTTAATATATACGTACTATAAGCTCTAGGTGAATTAGGAACTTGAGAATAAATAAAATTTGGAGCATCTAATGAAACTTTTTTTACAATCCCAGACGAATTGGTAATGAGATTTTTATAAATGTATTTACTTTTGCTACTTCCTTCTTTAGGCATTGCACATATATTTATAGAAACTCCTTCAATTGGGAAGTTTGTAATTTCATCAGTTACTTTAATTGTCAACAATCCTTTATACAAAAAAATCCCCCCTAAATAATCTATTAATTTATATGTATGAATAAAATATTTAAAGTGTACCATTTGCAGTATCAAGTTAATTTTATGATGAAAATAGAATAAATTAAAAAATGTAAAAATTTTGAAAAACAGAAGGTAAAAAGGCACTCTATGTAGAATTATTATATTTGAAGTACATTTAAGTAAAGGCAGGGAGAACTTTATTAATGAAAAAAAAACGGGGAATGAAAAAATATATTTTTATATTCATATTTATTTTTATAATCTTTTTCCAAATGTTTAATTATAGGGTGGAAGCATATGAAGCATATGAAAAAGAATCAAGTGGATTTAATGTTTTGGTATTAAACTCATATAATCAAGGACATCACTGGGAAGCGGCTATAATGGATGGGCTCAAATCTTATTCTAAAAAAAATCCTGACGAAGGTATAAATTTTAAAATTGAATATCTAGATTTTAGAAATAATTATAATGATGAATATATAGAGTCATTAAAGCACATGTTAAATGAAAAGTACCCAAAGGGAAGTATAGATGCTATATATACTGTAAATGATGAGTCTTTTGAAGTGTTTAATAAAGAGGTACTAAATCCAAGTAGTAGTTTTTATAAAATTCCATTAGTATTTAGTGGAGTAGACGGAAAACTAGATGGAAGCAAAGAAGAAAAAAAATACATGGCAGGTATATATCATGGTGATGATAGCTTAAGTTTAATGAACTTGGTATATTCACTTAATCAAAAAACTGAAAATATAAATTTGATAGTTGAAAAGTCTAAGTATGGAGAGTCTGTAAAAAGCGAAATTAATAAACTGATAGACACTTATTTAAACAATCAAATAGATATAAATTATATACAAAGTAATTATACTGAAGATATAATATCTAAAATAAAAAAGTTAGATGATAAACCAGATACTATAAACATTATAGCTGGTGAATTTCAGTGCAAAAAATCAAGTGGATATGTAGAACCTAAGGATCTAATAAATGATATTAAAAAGTATAGTAGTGCACCTATATATTCAAATGACCAGACTTATTTACATGCAGGTATTCTTGGAGGACATGTAGATATAGGTCAAGAACAGGCAAAAATTATTTGTGATATGATAGTTAAAATAAAAAACGGAACTCCTATTGAAAAAATTGAGAATGAGATAGAGCCAAGTGCAAAAGCCTATGTAGATTATAAAAGTATATATGAATATGATATAGATCCTTTTGATGTAGGGACGAGCGTAAACTTAATAAATAAAGGGCAATATGAACTATTAGCTCCAAAGTGGATGAAACATTTATTACTTACTTTGCTTGTATTCTTTTTAATATCTATTGTATTTGTTGTTAAAGCATCTTCAAGATATAGAAAAGAAATTAAAAAACAACAAGAAGATGAAGAAAAGGCAAAGGAACGTGAAAAGTTAAAATCTGATTTCATAGTAAATTTAAGTCATGAATTAAGAACACCTATAAATATAATATTGGGCACGACTAAGCTTTTAGAATACAATATATCTAAGGGAAAAGCTAAAGAAGATGATATAATAGATAAGTTAGAAAATATAAATCAAAACTCATACAGATTATTAAAGATATCAAATAATATAATAGATATGACAAAAGCTGAATGTGGAATGCTAAGTTTAAACTTAGAAAACTGTAATATAGTTAGTGTAATAGAGGATGTTTTTGAATCAAGTATTGAGTTTGCTAAAATAAAAAATATAGGTATGATATTTGATACGAAATATGAAGAAATAAATACTGTTGTAGATGTTTATCAAATACAAAGAGTAGTATTGAATCTTTTATCAAATGCTATAAAATTTACAAATGAAAATGGAGTTGTAGATTTATCAATATTCAAGGATAAAGATGACATTATCATAGAAGTAAAAGATAATGGAGTAGGTATACCGGACAATAAATTAAAGTATATATTCCAAAGATTCTATCAAGTAGATAATTTATATACTAGAAAAAATGAAGGTAGTGGAATAGGACTTTGCATATCAAAAGAAATAGTAGAAATTCATGGAGGTAAGATAGAGATAGAAAGCAGATTAGGAGAAGGCTCGTTATTTAGAATGATTCTTCCTATAAAGATAGATGAAAGTTTACCAGAATATGATCCTTCAAATCATATAGATACAAATAAAATTGTGAATTTGGAGTTATCAGATATTTAAGTAACATAAAAAAAGAAGCTATTAAAATAGCTTCTTTTTTTATGTTATTCATTTATTTTCATTATAAACTTAACTTTACCATCCATATCTTTATTAAGCCCTGAGAAGTTATTATAGTCTTTAGAAAGTTTAACTATTTCATCTTTTACATCTACTAAACCTTGTATATCCGATAATTTAGTATTTCCCTCTTTGTATATTTTATCTAATCCTTCTTTCTTTAATTTATTAACTCCTTTATATAATTCATTAGATCCTTTTGCTAAGTCATTTGTTCCTTTTAAAAGTTTACTTGAATTATCATTTAAAGTTTTAGTACCACTAATTAAGCTTTTGCTACCTTGAGATAGTTGGTTAGTACCTTTGCTTAATTCACTAGTTCCTGCAGCTAACTTCTTACTACCATCTTCAAGTTTATTAGTAGCGGCTGATAATTGTTTTGAGCTACTACTTAAAGTTGAACCAGCATCTACTAAAGCCTTAAAATTAGAGTTAAAACTATTTGAACCAGATTTTAAGTTTTCTAGTCCAGCACTTAAGTTATTAGCCCCACTTACAGCATTGCCCATTCCATCTTTTAAACTATTTAGGCCACCCCTTTGACCTTCAGAAACTTGATTTAAAGAACCTGCTAATCCTCTTAATTGATTAGCAACTTCAGGATTAGATTCATCTAAAGCTCCTGCTATATTATTTAAACCTCCAGCAACTTGATCTATATTATTTGTAGAGGCTATTAAACTATCTACACCAGAAGATCCATTAGAAAGTCCTGAACTAAGTGCATTAGCACCGTCACTAGCACTATTAATTCCGTTGTTAATAGCTGAGTAAGCGTCATAAAGTTTATTAGTATTTCCTACAAAGGATTCAACTCCATTAGAAAATTTACCTTGAGAATCATTTAGCTGACTAAGACCACTACTTACACTTTTTGCACCATTATCTAAAGATGGAGCAGATTGATTTAATTTATCTATACCACTACTTAAATCCTTAGAGCCTTTATCTAAAGATTTTACACCCTGATCAAACTTAGCGAAATTAGTGTTTAGTTCATTATTTCCGTCCAATAATTTTTTAGATCCATCTAATAAATCATCTCCGCCTTTTCTTAAATCATTTAAAGATTTAGATAAATCATCTAAAGTAGAGTTTTTATCAATTCCTTTAAGCTCTGGAATTTTTGGAGTTGCCATAACCATTATATTAGGCATTTTAAATTTATTAGCATTTCCTTCAATAACTAGTGTGTCTTCTAATTCTAAATAATCTTCTATATCTTTACTTAAGTCTAAGCTTTCTTTTAAACCAGGGAAAGATGCAAATGTTACACTAGATTTTTTACCATCATCTAGAAGTTCTCCACTATTTATTTTTATGTTTTTAAAATTATCTCTTTCAAATAAAACTTCAGTAGCTGTTAAAAATGGTACATACATATCTCTATTTTTACCATTTACTTTACGGATTTTCTTTTCGTTGTTTTTAAGGTTTATAGTTATTTTAAATTTGCCTGATTTTCCATTGATATCTTTAGCACTAACTTTTTTACCGTTTAATTCGTATTGAATATCTACGTCAATAGGTAGTTTCTTTGAACTTTCGCCTTGGTAGTATAAGTCTTCTTTGTTTACATTCCACTCAACTGAGTCATTGTTTATTACAGGTTTTTCATCACCTTTTACATTTTTTATATTTTTAAGATTACTAGAATCTGTAAATTTCCCAAGTTTTTCATCGCTGTTAATCCATGTAGAAACAATAGTTTTTTCAACACTACCATTATTATTTAATATGGCATATACAGTTTCTTCTTTTTTTACATCTGCAAAGCAAATCCCAGTATTTAAAAATATCATAAGTGTAGTTAAAGTAGCTATTGAAGCCTTTGGTAAATTAATTCTTTTCATCCTTATATTTCCCCCTTATTTAAATTTTTAGGTTGTGGAGTCACAAACCCTTTACTAGTTTTTATTATAAATTTGTGGCAAACTAATAAAATTGCAGGAAGCATAAAAATGATTATAAACATACTTATGATAGCTCCTCTTGCCATAAGTGAACATAATGCACTTATCATTTCTAGTTTAGAAATAAGTCCAACACCTATTGTAGCGGAGAAGAATGATAAAGCACTTGTTACAATTGATCTTGCACTGCTTTGTATTGAAGCTGTCATAGCTTCAAACTTATTATCATTTACAGCTAATTCTTCTTTAAACCTAGAAGTTAGAAGTATTGCATAGTCAACGGTTGCACCAAGTTGGATAGTACCTATTACTATTGATGCGATAAAAGGTTCTACAGTACCTGTATAGTAAGGTATTCCAAGGTTTATAAATATAGCTGACTCAATGGCTAAAACTAATAAAATAGGTAGAGAAAGTGATTTAAATACTATTGATATAATTACAAATATAGCTATTATAGATACTAAACTTACTTTCTTAAAATCTGTGTCAGCAATTTTTATAAGGTCATCAGTTAAAGGTGCTTCTCCTCCAACTAGACCATCTCTATCGTATTTATGAACTATGTTATTTAGTTTATCTATTTGAACTCCAGCCTCATCTGTTGCAGCTCGATATTCTGAATTTACTATGAGTTGTTCGTATCCGCCAGACTTAACTGAACTTATTAAATCATTTGGAAGTATATCTTCAACTATTGCAGGGCCTATTACTTTTTCAAGTGCAACAACTGAATTTATTCCATCTAAATTCTCAATTTCTTTAATCATTTGGTCAACTTTATAAGAATCAAGTGAATCTTTAACCAAAATGATATTGGTACTATTCATTTTGTAGTCATCTTTTAATTTGTTTGTAGAAACTATAGACGGTAAATCATCAGGTAAAGATTCGTCTAGGTTGTAATAAACTTTTGCATTTGATGAACCGATTACAGATGGTATAAACATCAATAAAAATAAAACTACTAATAATTTGTAATGTTTAACAACTATTTTTGATGATTTTTTAAATGTAGGTAAAATTGGTTTGTGTTTGTATTTGTGAATTTGTTTATCAAAGACTAGTATAAGAGCAGGAAGTATAGTAACTGTACATATAACTCCCAGTAAAACTCCTTTTGCCATAACTAAGCCCATATCCATTCCAAGAGCTAAGTCCATTGCACAAAGAGCTAAAAATCCTGCAATTGTAGTTAATGAACTACCGAATACTGCTGTTGTTGTATTTGAAATAGCTACTGCCATTGCATCTATGTGGCTATCGTATTTATCTCTTTCTTCATCATACCTGTGAAGTAAGAATATGGAGTAATCCATGGTAACTCCAAGTTGCAATACAGCACTTAGTGCTTTAGTTAAATAAGAAATTTCACCAAATATTATATTACTACCAAAATTATAGATTATCGCAAATCCTATACTAAGTAAAAATATAAATGGAGTAACATATGAATCCATTGTAAAACTTAAAACTATTAATGTAAGTATTACAGCAACTACTACATATAATGGAGTTTCTTTATCTGAAATGTCTTTAGTGTCTTTTATGATACTTGCCATACCACTTAGAAATGCTTGTTTTCCTGTAACTGTTCTGATTTCCTCTACAGCATTTAATGTTTTAAGAGCTGCAGAACCTTCTTCTAATTTAATAACCATAAGAGTTGAATTTTCAGTATACAATAAATCTGTAACATCTTTTGGTAGAAGTTCTCTAGGTACTGATAAATCTACAACATCATCAACCCACAAAACATCTTTTACACCTTCAACTTTAGTTAATTTTTCTTTGAGTTTAGATACATCTTTATCTTCCATGTTTTCAACTATTAACATAGCTAAAGAACCGCAATCAAACTCATCTTTAAGTATTTTTTCGGCCTGAGTTGTCGATAAATTATCTGGTAAATAACTTAAGATATCATAGTTTATGTCTGTGTTTAAAAAGCCAATTGCCGATGGAACTAATAATAGTATAGCTATTACTAAAATCAACTTACTTCTTTTAGCTATTTGCTTTGACAATCCCCTCATCTAAAGTTTACCCCCCTCTAAAATATTTAGGCATGCCCAAATTTGTTTACAAAATAGATTGTATGAGTAGTACAACCTATATGTCAAGTATATTTATGTTTTTTATTATTTCACTAATTTCTATATTATTAGTTGCTTCTTTAGTGTGTGAAATAATTTGAATTACTTTTTCTTGGCTGATATTTAATAGCAAAAGCCTAGTTTTTATTGTACTTTCAATAATTTCATCTAGTGTTAAGTTAATATCATTTTTATAAAATCTACGCAAAAGTTCATCTTCCCCAGCTGAACCAATTACAATGCTTAGACTTATATCATTTTCTTTAAAATCAAAATTTAACTCTCTTAAATTAGCTTTTAATATTTCACCTAGAGTTTTAAGATATTCTTTTCTTACTGAGTCTATTTCAGATGCTTCTATGTAAACTCTAAATAAAGATTGGTTAGTTGCTATAGTCTTTATGTATATATATTGGGTTATAGCATAACTAAGCAGAGGATCTATAGACTCACTACTTGATCTCTTTGTGTGAAAATAAATTTTTTCGATTAAGTTTTTGTAAAGATATAAAACAATATCTTCTTTTTTCTTAAAATAGTAGTATAAATGACCTCTACCTAAATTACAGACTTGTGCTATTTGCCTTATTGTTGTTTTTGTATACCCCTGTTGAATAAAAAGCTTAGATGCCTCAGTTATTATTGTGTTTCTAATGTCATCCTTGTGTTCGAACTCCACATTGATCACCCCTTTAATTTTGTTTATAGTATCATTTTAACAACATTTTTTTAATTTGTAATCTATTTTAAAAAAATTAGCACTCTAGTATTGACAGTGCTAACAAAGATGATAAAATAATAAATGTAGGGGGATTTACTTTATCCCAATTTTATTTAATAAAGATAAATTTAAGGAGGAGATAAATATGGAAAATAAAAAAGGAAACATATCAATACATACAGAAAACATATTTCCTATAATAAAAAAGTGGTTATATTCTGATAAGGATATATTTGTAAGAGAACTTATAAGTAATGGTTGTGATGCAATAAATAAATACAAAAAATTAGTATCGCTAGGGGAAATAGAAAATAAACAAGATCAAGATTATAAAATTAATGTAACAATAGACAAAGATAATTCAACTCTTATATTTGAAGACAATGGAATCGGGATGACTGAAGAAGAGGTTGAAAAATATATAAATCAAGTTGCATTTTCAGGAGCTGAAGACTTTGTAAATAAATATAAAGATAAAATGAGCGAAGAAAATGATATTATTGGACACTTTGGATTAGGTTTTTATTCAGCATTTATGGTATCTAGCAAAGTTCAAATAGATACTTTATCGTATAAAGAAGGTGCTCAAGCTGTAAAATGGGTAAGTGAAGGTCAAACAGAATATGAACTTTCAGCAAGTGAAGATAGAAAATCAAGAGGTACTACTATAACTTTATTTTTAGCTGATGATAGCAAAGAGTTTTTAGAAGAATATACAGTAAGAAGCATAATAGACAAATATTGTTCATTCTTACCTGTAAATATTTATTTAGATGTTAAAGATAGCTCTAAAGAAAAAGATGAAAATAGTGAAAATGAAATAAAAGCATTAAATGATACTTATCCTTTATGGTTAAAATCTCCAAAAGATTGCACAGATGATGAATATAAAGAGTTTTACAGAAAAGTATTCAATACATTTGATGAACCGTTATTCTGGATACATCTAAACGTAGACTATCCATTTAATTTAAAAGGAATATTGTATTTCCCTAAATTAAAAAATGAATTTGAACTTATAGAAGGTAAAGTTAAATTATATAATAACCAAGTTTTCGTTGCAGATAACATAAAAGAAGTTATACCAGAGTTCTTATTGTTACTAAAAGGTGTAATAGATTGCCCAGATTTACCATTAAATGTATCAAGAAGTTTCTTACAAAATGATAAGGATGTAAGTAAAATATCTAAGCATATAATTAAAAAAGTTGCAGATAAATTAAAATCACTTTATAAAAATGAAAGAGAAAACTTTGAAAGATTCTGGGATGATATACAAGTATTTATTAAGTTTGGATGCTTAAAAGACGAAGGATTCTATGATAAGATAAAAGACATCTTATTATTTAAAGATATAAATTCAAATTATATTACACTTAATGATTACTTAGAAAAATGTAAGGAAAAACATGAAAATAAAGTATTCTACGTAAGTGATGAGGAACAACAATCACAATATATTAAGTTATTTAAAGATTATGATTTAGATGCAGTTATACTAGATTCTAGTATAGATAATCACTTTATATCTTTTATAGAATTTAAAAATCAAGGAGTTACATTTAATAGAATAGATGCAGATTTATCAGATGTTTTAAAAGACAAAAATGAAGAAGAAAATAAAGAAAATAAAACAGAAATAGAAAACTTATTTAAAGAATATGTTAAAGATAAAGTAAAAGGTTATTCGGTAGAAAGCTTAAAAAGTGAAGACACTACAGCTATAATACTAGTTTCAGAACAATCTAGAAGAATGGCTGAAATGAAATCTCAATTTGCAGGAATGGATCTTGGAATGAGCTTTGAAGAAGAAAAAACTTTAGTTATAAATGACAATAGTCCTATAATTAAAAAGTTAGTATCTTTAAAAGATGATGAAAGTAAAAAAGATCAAATCGAGTTAATATGTAATCAAATTGTAGATGTTGCATTACTTGCAAATAAAGAATTAGACGCTAAAGAATTAGATGAGTTTATAAGCAGAAATAATAAACTTATGAATATGTTAATAGGGTTATAGAATAAGGGAGTACTGATATGATTTGCTACACAAGCGGGAAAGATGCTTGAAATGTAGCTAAAACATATCAGTACTCCTTATTTAGTTTAGTGAAATTGAATTTAAAGTGAGTAATATCATATTTTGCCACACAAGCTAGAAAAAAGCTTGAAATGTGGCTAAAATATGATATTACTCACTTTTGTATTACAATTTTTTATTTATGAAATAAGATTCAATAAGCAGTAGTGCTATTGAAGCTATTGATGAAATTATAAAGTTTATAAAGCTAGTAGAACATATTAATACTCCAACTACCATAAAGGTAAATCCATTTATATACCCATTTATTTTAAATTTAGTATAAAAAGTAGGTAAGCCATCATATTTTTCAAGTGCAGATAATAAAAGGCCATAACCTATGAAACATATACCTATAACCAATCTCAGACCTACTAATTTGGTAAACATATTTAACACATCCTCATTATAGATAGTTTTAATGGTAGTTGATTTATTATATGCATGAAGATAAATAAATTGAATATTAAAAGTGAAAATTGGTGTGAAAATTTGGAAGATTCCGAAAATAGATTGATATATACATACAAAAATGGTATATTTGAATTGGAAAACGCAATGTTTATAAAATGACAAAAAAAGTATGGGGGACATGATTATGAAAAAATTATTATCTATATGTTTTATGCTTGTATTATCAATTATGACATTAATGGGATTTTTAAATCAAAAAAGAAAGAAAAAAATAGTTTAAGTGCAATAGTTATAAATAGGATTTGTACATTGGAGTATCTAGATGTATAAATGAAATTATTATAAAAGGGTTCGTTATTATATATTGAAATACAAGCTGAAAAGCTTTATAGTATTTTATATATAATAACGAACCCTTATTAATTGTAATTTATTAGATGGATTTTATATATTTTTATTATTTTTTTCTTCCTTTTTTATTTTGTTTTCAACGACTTTACCTACTACAAACTTTACTATAGCATATAGAACAATAGCGATAATAGCAGAAGTTATGCCTTGCTTTGGATTAGTCCATAATAATAGTACTCCTACAGATAAGCATATAAAACCATTTATAGATCCATTTATCTGGTCTTTAGAATAAAAGAAAGGAAGTCCTTTGTACTTCTCTATTCCGGAAACTATAAGTCCGTAAGCTATAAATAATAATCCTAGAATAGCTCTTATTCCAATTTCAGTACCAATCATTAAAAAACCCCCTAGAAATCATATTTACTATAATCGTAGTCACTTTATAATATAAAAGTCAAGCAACAAAATTTTATACTAATTTTTAATGATTGTTTGGTAATATAAATTTAAGGGTAATATTAATATAGTTTAAACGCGGGACATTTGAGGAGAGAAAATATTTTGAGAAACAATATGAAAAAAATATTTATATGTGTATTAGTTATAGCATTTATATCTTTGGGAGTTATAGCTATAGATGGTATATATGATAATATATACACCATTCGATTAATAAACACTGAAAATGAAAAAATGGTAGGGGATTTATCTGAACAAGATATAAATGTATATGAAGGTAAAATAAAAAATGAATTAAAAAATGAGCTTAATCAGAAGCTCCTAAAAAATAAAAAAAATATTAAAAAGAGTTATTATGCTTTGGGGAAAATAGAGTCATTGAAAAGAAATTATAAACAATCAAATTACTACCTAATAAAATCTATTGGATATATGGAAAATAAAAATAGTGAGGTAGATTTTAAAATATATAGAAATTTATCGTTTAATGCTATTCGTACAAATGATATTAATCAATTTAAAAAATACTTTAAAGAAGCTAAAAAAATTGCAATTAAATCAAATTTAAATGATGAACTATCAAATTTTTACTATTCACTATCAAGGATGAATTTAAGATATAAAGGAAACGTATGCGATAGTATTGATTTAATGAAAAAAGCTATAAAATTAGAAAGTACAGATAAAACAAAAATGGCAGAATATAATTTTTTGGCATCTTTATATAGGTCTAACGGGCAATTTAGCTTATCTTTAACTTATGTTATGCAGGGGTGGAAAATTGCATATGAGAATAAAGACTATGAAAATATGTGTAAAGCAATTATAAATTTAGGTGAAAATTATTATGTTCAAGAAAATTATAAAAAAGCCGCATATGTATACGAGTCTATTCTTAAGGATGATAAGTTTAAAATGAATGATAAAAACTTGTCAGTAATAGGGTATTTAATGGAATCTTATTTTAAGCTAAATGAAAATGAAAAAGCAGAAAAGTTAAAAGTTAAGTATGAAGAGATTACAAATAAATTAGAACCTACCGAAAAAAATAAAGAATTAATATGGCTTTACATGGTCTATTCAAATGTTAAATTAGATCAAGGTAATCTAAAAGTATCTAAAGAATACTTAGATAAAGCTAAGAAATTGTATAATGAAAATTCTTTAAATGCGTATCCTAATTCAGACTTATATTTAAAAAAGTTAGAGATTGGAAATGATTATAAAGATGATTCAAATATCACATATTCACAAACTCTAGAAAGTTATAATGAGTTGTTAAATGAAATTAAAAAAAGAGGTATAAAATCAGATATATATATAACTGTATTAAAAGATATAATTAATTTGACGGAAGAAAATAATGATTACAAGAACATTATAAAGTATAATGAAATTTTAGATGAATACGAAAATAAATCTGAAAATGCAGAATCTACAGATACAATATTTTTTGATTTACAAGCTAAAATATATAAAGAAAGCCAAAAATCTCAAAATCTTAAATTATTATTTTCTATAATTTTATTAGCATTAATTTCTATACTTGCACTTATAGTAGCTATAAAAAATAGCAAGATAAATAGGCTAAATAAAGATTTAGAAGAAATATCTATAAAAGATCCTTTAACCGATGTATATAATAAGAGACATTTTTACAATGTATTAGAAAGACTTTCAAACGATAAAAAAGAAATTACTTTTATAATGATAGATATAGATTATTTCAAAGCTTTTAATGATAATTATGGACACTTAAAAGGTGATGAAGTATTAAAAAAAGTAGCTAAAATACTTGAAAGTACATTTAGTGAAGATTATGTATTTAGGTATGGAGGCGAAGAGTTTGCTATTGTTTCAGAAGGGAATCTAAAGGAAAATTTACTATCAATAAGTATTTTAAGAGACAAGTTGTATAAAGCAAATATAAAACATGATTTTTCCGAAGCAAGTGATAGAGTTACTCTTAGTATTGGAATTAAATGTGGGAAAATAGCATCTAAAGAAGATGTAGAACAAATTATAACAGATGCGGATGAAAGATTATATAAATCCAAAACAAATGGAAGAAATAGATATACTTGCTTTTAAAATATCTTATTTCCGAGGAAATTTCGATATTGAAATTGTTGTAAATTGAAAAATATTAAATTTAAATTGGGATTTCTAAGTACTATTATAAATAAATGAAAAAGTATAAGTTAAAATAGGTCAGGCAACTTTTGTTGCCTGAATTTTTTTCACTTGATAAATCGCAATTACAAAGAATATGGATAACTTATAAAATTTAGTTATATAAAACTGGGTGTTCTTTGAGTGGAAAAAAGCTTTTTAAGCAACGGACGAAGTCGTTGGCGACATGAAGTGGTTCGCAGACGTAGTCGCTCAAGCAGAGCGAATTTTTTATGAAAAATTTAACAATAAAATTCTAATATGTTTGAAAATTGTAAACAAAAAGAAAATTTATAATTAATTTATAATTTAAGGGATTGTACAAACTTGTCGAATATGATAATATTTAGTCATCAAGATAACTACGAGGGGTTTTGTATAGAGGGCATTAAGGTATGACATCAGACATTATAATTTAATTAAAAATGAAAACGTTAACCTTAAATTGAGGTACCAGGAAAACAATAACATGCGTAATTATCTTAAGTTATCATCAATGTATTTTGAAATTATATTATACTTAAGAAAGGACGAGTGAAATTATGAGTACAACAGCAGTGAAGAAAAAAAATAAATTTCCAATGGGATTTTATATTTGTGCAACTACATTTGCATTTGAGAGAGCAGCTTACTATGCTTCAAAATATCTAATCTATATTTTCTTAATTACAGCAGTAGTTAAGGGTGGTTTAGGTATAGAAAAAGGTCAAGCAGCTATGATGCAAGCAAACCTTGTAGCATTTACTTATCTTTCACCTATAATAGGTGGATATATATCTGATAGATGGATAGGTGCTAGATATACGATACCTTTAGGTATGTTTATTATGGGGGCAGGTTATTATGTAGGATCAATAGCCACATCATCATCTATGGTAGGTTTAATGGTTATTTTAGTAGCAATTGGGACAGCGTTTTTCAAAGGAAATGTTTCAGCTGTAAATGGACAATTGTTTAAGAATCAAGAAGAGCTAGACTCAGCTTTCTCTGTTCAATATTCATTTGTTAATATAGGTTCTTTTGTAGGAACTACAGCAGTTGGAGTTTTATATGCTCAAACATTTGCTAAAAATGGAGTTTTAGGATTCTCTCAATGTTTCTTCCTTGCAGCAATCTTATGTGCTATAGGTGGATTATGGTTTATATTTGGATGGAGATTCTTAGGAGATGCAGGAAAGAGACCTTTCAAAGAAGGTGTTGTTGCTGAAAAAACTGAGGCTAAGGATAATACACCTTTAACTCGTACAGATAAAAAGAGAATATGGGCTATAGTTTTAGTTTCTGCTTTCTCTGTACTATTCTGGTTATTCTGGTATTTAACTTACCTTGCAGTTTATGATTATGGTGCAGCATTCGTTGATATGAATGTTGGAGGATTTGATGTACCTTTAGCTTGGTTTGACTCATTAAATGCATTAACTTGTATAGTGTTAGGTCCAATATTTGCAGCTTTATGGTTAAAGCTTTCAAAGAGACCTCAAGGGGATATAAGTTTATTTAAGAAAACTGGTTTAGGATTTATATTCTTAGGATTATCATTCTTTATGCTAGTTGGAGCAGAGTTTGCAAGAGGAATAGGTGCTCCTGACACAGCTAAGGCTAGTATACTTTGGATAGTTGCATTTGGAGTTTTACTAAGTATGGGAGAGATGTTCTTCTCACCACTTGGAAACTCATTTGTAAGTAAGTATGCTCCTAAGAGAGTATTAGCAGTTTTAATGGGAGTTTGGACTTTCGCAACTTTCGTTGCTGGAAAGAGTTACGGATATTTATATGACTTTACTTTAAAATTCGATATGATAACTGTATACACTGTTATACCTGTTATATTATTCGTTGCAGCTGCATTACTATTTATCTTTGATAAGAAGTTAAATAGTCTTGTTGAAGATGAAGAATCTAATGGAAAAGAAAAGTCTATAGCATAGATAAGGAGAAGGAGCAATATATGTTTTGCTACACAAGCTTGGAGAAAAGCTTGAAATGTAGCTGCAACATATAATTGCTCCTTCTTTGCGTGTGGGGCATAGAGGTATATTACATTTTGCCACACAAGCTAGAAAGATGATTGAAATGTGATTGTATAAGGCTGGTATTTGAAATAAAATAGATATAGATTAGTAAATATACAGGTATTGGAGTTATGCATATGGGAGATTATATAAATTTTATTGAAAATGCGTGGAAGAAATTTATTAATACAGGGGAAGTTGATTTAAGCATTAGAAAAGATATAAGAGATTCTTGGATAAGATGTAAGTCTTATGGAGTTGATTACAATAATGGTTGTGGAAGTGTAAAGCATGATAATATTAAATATTTAATAGAAAAAAATAGTGAGCTTATTTCTGTATCAAAACCTATTATGGAAGGTATATATAGTATGGTTTCAGGTTCAGGATTTGCAATTATGTTAGCTGATAAGGATGGATATATTATCGAAGTTATTGGGGATAAGGATATAATGGATAGGGCTAACGAGCTGAACTTTTTAAAGGGAGAGCTATGGACTGAGAGTATAGTTGGGACAAATGCAATAGGAACAGCTATATATCTTAATAAACCTATACAAACAATAGGAGCAGAGCATTATGGTAAAAATCAACATTCTTGGACTTGTTCTGCATCTCCAATTTATGATGAAGACAATAACTTAATAGGGTGTATAAATATGTCTGGAAATTATTATGATGCACATTCACATACGCTAGGAATTGTAACAGCTGCAGCTAAGTCAATTCAAAATCAATTAGCTTTAACTCTTTCATATAAATTACTAAACATTACTTTTGACTCTATATCACAAGGTATGATTGTTGTTAATCAAGATTTAAGTATAAAGAAAATAAATGGAAGAGCTTTAAAAATATTAAATATATCATTAGATAATTTAATAAAGGTAAATGTTGAAAATATATTAAAAGATATAGATTTTTATGAGATTTTAAATGAAGATAAAAGAGTAACTAATGTAGAATGCGATTTTTATATTAATTCTAATAGAATAAAGTGTGTAGTAAATATAACTACATTAAATACACATGGCAACAACACTGGTTTTGTAATAACTTTTAATGAAGCAAAAAAAGTTCATAAATTAGTAAACAAAGTAGTAGGATATAAAGCTCAATATAAGTTTGAAGATATAATAACTGAAAATGAAAAAATGAAAGCTATGATTTCTTTTGCAAAGAAGATATCAAAGACAGATTGCAACATATTGATAGAAGGGGAAAGTGGAACAGGAAAAGAATTAGTTGCTCAATCAATACATAATTTTAGTGAAAGAAAAAATGGACCTTTTGTTGCTATAAACTGTGCATCTATACCTAGAGAATTAGTTGAAAGTGAACTATTTGGATACGAAAAAGGAGCATTTACTGGAGCATCAAAGGAAGGTCATCCAGGAAAGTTTGAATTAGCTGATGGAGGGACTATATTTTTAGATGAAATAGGGGAATTACCACTAGATACACAAAGTAAATTACTTAGAGTTTTAGATAATGGAAAAGTTATTAGAGTTGGTGGGACATATGAAAAGCAACTTGATGTAAGAATTATTGGAGCAACAAATAGGATACTAAAAAATGAAATAGCTATAAAGAACTTTAGAGAAGATTTATATTATAGGTTAAGTGTAATGAATATAAACACTATTCCTTTAAGAGAAAGAATAGATGATATAGATGTGCTAGTTAATTACTTTGTAGAAAAATTAAATCATAAGAACAAAAGTAATAATGTAGAGGTTAGTTATTCATATATACAGGAATTAAAAAAATATAATTGGCCAGGAAATATAAGAGAGCTTAGAAATATAATAGAAAGAGATTATTATCTAAGTGAAAAAAACTTAATAAGCATAAGTAGATTAGATAATATAAATATGTTTAAGGATGAAGAAAACAAAGAAAAAGAAATCATACCTTTAGATTGTTTAGAGAAAAAAGCCATACAAGAAGCTATGAAAAAGTGCAATGGAAACATGGTTATGGTATCTAAATTATTAAATATAGGAAGATCCACATTATATAGAAAAATTAATAAATATAATATAATGTATCAAAATGAAACAGAAAATATATAGTGTATCAAAATGGGATAGCAAATGTATTGAAATGATACACTTGCTATTTTTATTTTAAATAAATTTATAAGCTATGAAGTATATACAAATATAAAAAAATAACATAATGCTTTGAAAATACTAGGTTTCAAAAGGGTTATAATAAATAAAATACATAACTCATATTTTGGCATAGGTGTTGCTATATAAAATGTGAATAAATTAACATTTTATATAATGAAACTTAGGGAGGATTTGGGAATGAAAGCAGCACTATGGTATGGAAAAAGAGATGTTAGGGTAGAGGATATTGAAGAGCCAAAAGCTACAAAAAATAATGTGAAAATTAAAGTTAAATGGTGTGGAATATGTGGGTCAGACTTACATGAATACTTAGGGGGACCTATATTTATTCCAGTAGGGCAACCTCATCCTGTAAGTAAAGGAGTTGCACCTGTAGTTTTAGGACATGAGTTTTCAGGGGAAGTTATAGAAATAGGTGAAGATGTAAGTAAATTTAAAGTTGGAGATAGAGTTATAGTTGAGCCTATTGTAGCATGTGGTAAATGTGAAGCTTGTTTAGAAGGTAAGTATAATTTATGTTCATCTTTAGGGTTCCATGGACTTTGTGGAAGTGGAGGGGGACTTGCTGAGTATACAGTTTTTCCAGAAGAATTTATTCATAAAATACCAGATGGAATGGATTATGAACAAGCAGCATTAGTTGAACCTATGGCTGTTGCACTACATTCAATTAGAATATCTAATTTTAAAATAGGGGATAGTGCATTAGTATTAGGATCCGGGCCAATAGGATTAGCAACAATAGAATGTTTAAAAGCAGCAGGAGCTAAGTTAGTAGTTGTTCTTCAAAGAAAGTCTATTAGACAAGAGTATGCTAAAAGAGCAGGAGCGGATTTTGTTTTAGATCCTAATGAAGTTGATATAGCAGAAGAAGTGAAAAAGCTTACTGATGGATTGGGTGTAGATGCTGTATTTGAAACTACTGGAGCACAAATAGGGTTTGATATAGGCATTAAGAGTTTAAAGTTTGAAGGTACTATGGTTATAACTAGTATTTGGGAAAATCCTATAAACTTTAATCCTAATGATTTGGTGTTTACTGAAAAGAAAATTGTAGGAACGCTAGCTTATAGACATGAGTTTCCTGCAACTATGGCTCAAATGAATGATGGAAGAATTAAAGCTGAAGGTTATATAACTAAGAAGATTCATTTAGATGATATTGTTGAAGAAGGGTTTGGTACGTTAACTGGACCTGAAAAGAAAAAACATGTTAAGATTTTAGTTACTCCGGATAAAGAGTTGCTATAAAGTTGAGGGGAGAAGGAGTCTTATATGCTTTACCACACAAGCTGAAAAGATGCTTGAAATGTGGCAGTAGCATATAAGACTCCTTCTTTATGAGTAAGAGCAAGGAAGCTTTGCCACACAAGCTGAAAAGATGCTTGAAATGTGGCTACAGTATATAAGGCTCCTTCTTATTGTATAAGAGCAAGGAAGTTTTGGCACACAAGCTGGGAAAATGATTGAAATGTGGCTGCAACATATAAGGCTCCTTGTGTATGAGTAAGAGCAAAAAAGTTTTGGCACACAAGCTGAAAAGATGCTTGAAATGGAGCTGCAACATACAAGGCTCCTTCTTTATGAGTAAGGGCAAGGAAGCTTTGGCACACAAGCAGAAAAAAGCTTGAAACGTGCCTGCAACATATAAGGCTCCTTCTTTACGTAAGAGCAAGGAAACTGAAAAGAAATTATGTTTTGCTATATAAGAGTGAAAAGCTTTAAATATGGCTAAAATATGCTATTTATCTCTATTGCTTTGTTTAATGGAATTTGACAAGAGACTAATTTAAGTGTTACTATTATATTACGACAAGAAACAACTTTATATTAAAAATAAGTTGTATGTTGAAAAGATGGGAGGGGTAGTATGCTCAAATTTGAGAATATAGTAAAAAAGTTTAATGGTAATTATGTTTTATCAGACGTTTCTTTCGAAATAGAAAAAGGGAATCTTGTTGCTATCATTGGAGAAAGTGGATGTGGAAAAACAACATTACTAAAAATGATTAATAGATTAATAAAACCAAGTAGCGGAAAAATTTATATAGATGAAAAAGATATTTCAAAGATAGACCCTATTAAACTTAGAAGAAATATAGGATATGTTATTCAGCAAACGGGATTGTTTCCTCATATGACTGTCAGAGAAAATATTGAAATCATATCTAAAATTGAAAAAGTAGATAATGCAAAGATTGAAGAGAGCACGTATAGATTAATGAACATGGTAGGACTTGATGCTGAAAAATACCTAGATAGATATCCTTCTGAACTAAGTGGAGGACAGCAACAAAGGGTAGGTGTAGCAAGAGCATTTGCGACAGATCCAGAGATAATATTAATGGATGAGCCTTTCTCAGCATTAGATCCAATTACAAGAGTAGATTTACAAGATGAGCTTGTAGAATTACAGTCAAAATTCAAAAAAACTATTATATTTGTTACGCATGACATGGATGAAGCAATAAGAATTGCAGATATGATATGCATAATGAAAGACGGAAAAGTAGTACAGTATGACACGCCTGAAAATATTTTAAAAAATCCAATAAATAATTTTGTATCAAACTTCATAGGTAAAAATCGTATATGGTCATCTCCTGAATTTATAAAAATTTCAGATATCATGATTGAAAATCCAATTATGTGTGGTTCAGAACTACCAATCTTAAAGTGTATTGAGAAAATGAGAAGAAATAAAGTCGATAGTCTTATAGTTAATGATGCTACAACTAAAGAGTTTATAGGAGTTGTAAAAGCTAAATTTATAAGAAATATAGAAAATAAGTCTCAAAGAATTGGAGATATTGTAAAGAATGAAACTCCAACACTTACACCAAATGATACTATTTTAGATGCATTAAATATCACAAACAAACATAAAATTTCAGCTATTCCAGTTATCAATGAAAATAAAATTGTTGAGGGATTAGTTACAAAAAGTAGTTTAGTTACTACATTGAGTCAGCAGTATTTAGAAGTAGAGGAGGAATAGAATGAATTTATTAAACTACTTTATTCAAAATAAAGAACAAATAATAACATTATTAATTGAACATATAAACTTAACTGTAATATCTGTATGTATTGCTATTTTAATTGCAATGCCATTGGGGATTTTAATAAGTTATAAAAAGAAATTGAGTAAGCCAATTTTAAGTGTAGCAAATGTAGTTCAGGCAATTCCTAGTATGGCATTACTTGGATTTTTAATTCCTTTTTTAGGAATAGGTAAAATACCGGCAATAGTAACGGTTATAATGTACTCTTTATTGCCTATAATTAAAAACACATATACAGGGTTAGAAAGTATAAATCCAAATACTTTAGAAGCAGCCAAAGGAATTGGATTAACAAAATTTCAAATACTAGTGAAAGTTCAAATTCCGCTAGCATTACCTGTTATTATGGCAGGGGTTAGGATATCAGCTGTAACGGCGGTAGGACTTATGACGATGGCTGCATTTATTGGAGCTGGAGGATTAGGATACCTTGTATTTTCAGGAATAAGAACTGTTAATAATAGTCAAATATTAGCAGGTGCAATTCCAGCATGTTTACTTGCTTTAGCTGTAGATTTTATTGTTGCAACTATCGAGAAATTAGTTACACCTAAAAATATGCAAAAAAATACAAATAATAAAAGTAAAAAGCACACAAAAACTATTATAGGAATAAGTGCTGCTGTTGTAATAATAGCTTTAATTGCGTCATCACTAACAGGTGGTGTAAAAAAAGATAAGTCTATAACAATTGGTGGAAAAGACTTTACAGAACAATCAATTTTAACAAACTTAGCAGCATATATGATAGAAGAAAATACTGACATATCAGTTAAAAAGAAAACTGATCTTGGAGGTACACAAGTTATCTTTTCAGCTTTAAACACAGGTGAGATTGATATGTATTTAGAGTATATGGGAACTGCATATTCTGATTTACTTAAATATCCTCCTGAAAATGACATGGATAAGGTGTATAACACTGTTAAAAGTGAATTGAAAGAAAAAAATGATTTACAAGTATTAAGTCCAATGAAATTTAATAATACTTATACACTAGCTGTAACTAAAGAAACAGCAAAAAAATATAACTTAGAAACAATAAGTGATTTTGCTAAGGTTTCAAAGGACTTTAAGTCAGGAACTACATTTGAATTTTTAAATAGAGCTGATGGGCTTTTAGGATTAAAAAAGGCGTACAACTTTGATTTAAAAGATGAAGTTGCATTAGATAGTTCGCCTAGGTATGTTGCTTTAAAAAATGGAGATGTAGATGTAATAGATGCGTTTACTACAGATGGTTTAATCAAAAAATTTGATTTGAAACTACTTAAGGATGATAAGCAATTTTTCCCTCCATATTATGTAACTCCTATAGTTAAAAGTGACGTTTTAGAGAAGTATCCTGAAATTGAACCTGTTTTAAATGATTTAGGAGCGGTTTTAACAGAGGAAATTATGATGGAACTTAATTATAAGGTAGATGAGCTACATATGGACCCAGATACTGTAGCAAAAGAGTTTTTAATAGAGCAAAAGTTAATTAAAGAGTAGAGTTAAGTTAAGAGGGAGTAATATTGTATTTTGCTACACAAGCTGAAAAGATGCTTCAAATGTAGCTAAAATACACTATTACTCCCTCTTTGTTTAGTTTGAAATAGGAGCAAAAACAATAATTATCAGAAAATTCACTAGGACGAGATATATTCCATATACATATTAGCAATAAGATTAAAGGAGGTTCGTTATGAGTAAAAATTTACAAAGGGCAAGTATTACTCCTGATAATTTAAATGATTCGGGTTTTATAGACTCGCTTAAGCTTACCAAAGATGAAAGAAAAATTGGAACCGTTAAGTTTCTTATATTTTCAGTTATTGCTATAATGATATTTTTTATACCTATAGAACAAAATGGAAAACACAATATATTATTTGGAATTATTTATAATGCTATAGTTGATTTTTTAGGAGTACCAGGATTTTGGTATGTAGCAATTTTAATTACAGGAAATGCCATCTGTAGCGTATATGGAAAGTATATAGCTAGGCCTGGCAATAAATTATATGAATATTATAAAAGTGATTCAAAAATACATCCTATTTTATATTTGATGGCAGCTATATTTATGCTTATGTACTGTTTGAAAATTACAATACCTAATATGAATTTACCACAAATAATAGTAGGAAATGATATAGGTGGAGTTGTTATTCCAGACATTGTAATAGGAGTTGCTTGGATTATACCTGTAGGAGCTTTCTTTGTTCCATTTTTACTTAACTACGGAAGTATAGATTTCTTTGGAGTATTGCTAGAGCCTTTGATGAGACCTTTATTTAAAGTTCCTGGAAAGAGTGCAGTTGATGCAACAGCTTCATTTGTAGGTTCAACATCCATGTCTATAATAATAACTAGTAGGTTGTTTAAAAATACAACTTATACAAAAAAAGAAGCAACTATAATAGCTACATCTTTTAGTGCTGTTAGTGTGGGATATGCTTTCGTCGTAATGAAAACAGCATCTATTGAACAATATTTTTTACCTGTGTATTTTACTTCATTTTTATTAGCTTTTATTGTAGCGTTTTTCGTGGTTAGGATACCGCCTATTAATAAAATGGAAAGTGTTTATATAAATGGAAGAAAACAAAGTATTGAAGATATAAAAAATGAGCCCAAGTATGGTAAAGGCATGATTAAAAAAGGTGTTGATAGAGCTACTAAAAGAGCTTATTATTCAGAGAGTTTGTTTAAGAGTATTAAGGATAGCTTGGTAGATGGATTTAAGGTTTTACCTAAGGTTGTTTCGTTACTTTGTGCTATAGGAATTTTAAGTATGATTATAGCTAAACATACACCTGTTTTTGAATGGCTTGGATATTTATTTTTACCTATTTTGAAAATTTGTCAAGTTCCTGATGCTAATGCTATTTCAGCTTGTATGCCTGTAGGTATAACAGAAATGTTTATTCCTACGTTAATAATTGCAGATCAAGCTAATGTTATAAGTGAAGCAGCTAGAGCTTTTGTTGTTATGGTTTCTACTGTTCAGGTTATATTTTTTGCTGAGTCTATTGTTGTTATGAAGTCTACTGGAATACCAGTTAATTTAAAGCAGTTGATTATATTGTTTATAGAAAGAACTATTATTGCTATACCATTTGCTGCGGTTTTTGTTAAGATACTTTTTTAATATATTATTAAGATATAAACTTTAAATAAATAATAAATGAGAGTATACATGTATACTCTCATTTATTATTTATTTATAATTTAAGATATGCAAACTTAAAAAGAGGGAGGATGTCAAAATGATAAAGAAAAAATTTCATTATGAGAAAAAATTAAATACAAAAAATGATAGAAAATTACTATTAACATTGAAAGATAAAAAAAGTCCTAACTATATTGGAAAAGGCGTGAATGTTATATATGTATATAGCTTAATAGAAACTCATATACCTTATCCTAATAAAATTGGTAAAGTCTTATATATAGGAGAAGCTTGTAAGAAGGCTAACCCAACCGGGTTAAGATTTAGCCAACATATACTCGGAAAATCAAATGAAGGGAGGTCTAGAAATGTAAATTATACTGTACATAAGTATTATTGGAATGGAGCTAAAATAGCAATTGATATATTTGATATTGGAGATGTAAGTAAAGAACATAGAAAAGATATTGAGAGAAACTTAATAAATTCACATATTAAAATATACGGGGCTCCACCTATTGCACAGGGAACCAGTGGAGTCCTAGTTGAAGAAATTAGAAATATAGATGAAAGCGAAGCTAATGAATATTTATTTTAGATAATTATAAAAACTTACTAGTATAAAGTTTAAAATTTTTACTAGTAAGTTTTGCTTAGAATTAAATTATTCTCAAAGCCACCTCTAGCATCTTTTTTCTCATTCCTTCTATCTAAAATATCCTCTTCACTATAGCCATACTTAGATCCAATAGCAAATAAAACCTCCATAACGTCAGCTATCTCATCAAGATTTTTATCCTCTAAAAGTTCGTTAACTTCCTCGTTAAGTTTCTTATAAAGATACTCTAGGGCAACCTCGTCACTAACAACTTCAATTTCACACTTATTCCCACTAGATTCAATAATTTCAGGTATTCTATCTCTAACTAATTTATTGTAAACTTTCATAATTACCTCCAAATTTAAAATTACAATTTAAATTATAGAAGTTCATATAACCTTTGTCAAAACATGATAAAATATAAAAGTAAAAATATATAATAATATATATTTATGAAAGGGGAGTATATGAACTTAAATTGTATAACAGGAAATAATGACCATTTATATAAACATATAAAACAAAGCTTTTATAAAGCTAAAAGTATAGATATTATAGTATCTTTTCTTATGGAAAGTGGAGTTAAGCTATTAA
Source organism: Paraclostridium bifermentans (assembly GCF_019916025.1). Classification (NCBI taxonomy): domain Bacteria; kingdom Bacillati; phylum Bacillota; class Clostridia; order Peptostreptococcales; family Peptostreptococcaceae; genus Paraclostridium; species Paraclostridium bifermentans. The sequence continues at coordinate 1,120,461 of NZ_CP079737.1, forward strand.
GAAAAGACTTAGAAGAAATATCAAATAAAAATATACCAATAAGAATTTTAACAGGAAATTATTTAAATATAACTCAACCATCTGCACTATACCTTATAAAAGATATACTAGGTGATAATGTAGATTTAAGATTTTATAATGATACAAAAAGGAGCTTCCACCCAAAAGCTTATATATTTGAATATGAAGATGGAGGAGAAATATTTATAGGGTCTTCAAATTTATCAAAATCAGCATTAACTGAAGGTATAGAATGGAATTATCGTATAGATAAACATAAAAATATAGATGATTATAAATATTTTAAAGATATGTTTGAAGATTTATTTTACAATGAATCAATTATAGTAAATGACCAAGAGTTAGAGACTTACTCAAAAACATGGAAAAGACCTAAGATATATTCTAATATAGGTGTAGATGAGTTTAAAAAAGATGTAAAAGAAGAAAATAATGTAGTGAGTATATTTGAGCCAAGAGGGGCGCAGATAGAAGCTTTATATGAGCTTAGAAAAACTAGAGAAGCTGGAAATGATAAGGGGTTAGTAGTAGCAGCTACAGGCATAGGAAAGACATATTTAGCGGCTTTTGATAGTAGAGAGTTTAATAGAGTATTATTTATCGCACATAGAGAAGAAATATTAAAGCAAGCTTATGAAACATTCAAAACTATAAGAATAGATAAGCGAATAGATAAAAATATAGTGGTAGTTGATAACAATATAGAAAGTTATGATTATCTACAAAACAAAAAAGAAACACCGTTAAAGGTATCTGAAAATATAGAGATTGAAGATTATAAAAGATGTGAAGAAGAGTTTAATATGGGCTTTTTTATGAATTCTCAAAGAGATACTAATAAAGATATTATTTTCGCATCTGTACAAAGTTTAGGTAAAGAAACGTATTTAAATGAAGATTATTTTGAAAGGGGCTATTTTGATTATATAGTTGTGGATGAGTTTCATCATGCAGTATCAAATAACTATCAAAATATAATTAATTATTTTGAACCTAAGTTTATGTTAGGGCTTACGGCGACTCCAGAGAGGTTAGATAATAAAGATGTTTTTAGTGTATGCGACTACAACACAGTTTATGAAGCTACTTTAAAAACTGCAATTGATAAAGGTTGGCTAGTTCCTTTTAGATATTATGGAATATATGATGAAAGTGTAAATTATGATGAAGTAGAGTATAAGAATGGAAAATACAGCATAAAGGAATTACAAGAAGCTTTGAGCATAAATAAAAGAGCTGATTTAATATTTAATCATTATAAAAAATATAAATCATCTAGGGCGTTAGGGTTCTGTACAAGTAAATCTCATGCAGAGTTTATGGCTAAATATTTCAATGAACAAGGGATACCTTCATGTGCAGTATATAGTGGAAGGGAAGGAGAATATAACGAGGATAGAAATATAGCTTTAAATAAGCTAAGAGATGAAGAATTAAAAGTTATATTTTCAGTTGATATGTTTAATGAAGGGTTAGATGTTAAAAGTATAGACATGGTTATGTTTTTAAGACCTACAGAGTCACCAACTATATTTTTACAACAATTAGGAAGAGGACTTAGAAAAGATAAAAATAAAAAGTATTTAAATGTATTAGATTTTATAGGTAACTATAAAAAGTCTAATTTAGTACCATATCTTCTAATCGGTGAAAATAAAGCAAATGCATCATCAAATAGAAATATGCCTTCGGAGGAAGATTTCCCTGAAGATTGTTTTATAGATTTTGATTTTAGGCTTGTGGATATTTTTGAAAGAATGAGAAAAGAAAATCAAAAGGTAAAAGACAAGATAACTGAAGAGTATTTTAGAATTAAGTCATATGTAGGACATAGACCATCTAGGTTAGATATATTTACTTATGCTGAAGATGAGATATACATAAATATAAAAGGGAAGAATGATATATTTAAAGACTACTTAGGGTATTTACAAGAGATAGGTGAAATAACTGATGCTGAACAAGTTTTAAAAGACTCATTTGCAGGCGAGTTTTTAAATATGGTAGCAACTACAGGGATGCAAAAGTTTTATAAAATACCTATATTATCAGCTTTCTATAATAATGGAAATGTTAAAGCTAAAGTTAGTGATAGTGATTTAAATGAATCTTTTATTAGTTTTTATAAATCAGGAACTAATAAATATTTTATTATGAAAGATAAAGATATAAAAGATGAAAAAGCTATATACACTGATAAGTTTATAAATAATGCAAAGAAAAATCCTATAGATGCCTTTTTAAAAACTAGTAGTGAATATTTTTATATGGAAGAAGATATGTTTTGTTTAGATAATCGTATGTTAGAGTTTTTAGATAATGATATCTTTATTAAGGAGTTTAAAGACTGTATAGATTATAGATTGAAAAAGTTTTACAAAGATAAATTTGAGAAGTAAAAATTATATAGAGTTTGAGCTTTGATGAAAGTAGAAAGGAGCAAAGTATGAGTTGTATATTTTGTGATATGAAAGATTATGTTTTAGAAAATGATTTGGCTTATGCTATATTTGACAAGTTTCCAGTAAATAAAGGTCATATGTTATTCATTCCTAAAAGACATGTGAAAGACTTCTTTGATATAACTAACAAGGAAAGAGAATCTATTTTTAAACTTATATATGAAGGAAAGAAGTTATTAGATGAAAAGTATTCACCAGATGGATATAATGTAGGAGTTAACTGTGGAGAAGTTTCAGGACAGACTGTAATGCATGTTCATGTACACCTAATTCCAAGATATTTTGGAGATACTGATTGTCCAAAAGGTGGAGTAAGAGGGGTTATACCTACTAAAATGAAGTATTAATAAAAGTAGCGAAGGATAAATATATAAGTTTTATCGACCTTAAAAGCATCTTTATAGCTTTGGGAGAAAAACTTATATTTTATCCGAGGCATTAAACTGATTATGTATAATACCCCTATATCGTAAAACGCGACATAGGGGTTATAATTTTAAAATTTTAGTTATTAACTATATAAACTTGAAAATTAAAAACTTCAATTTCATTAAAATCCAACATTAACTCATAATTACCATTTTTATCAACACCATTTAATAAAATAGAATTGTTTTTAGGAATTTGAGTTTTGTTATATATATATTCTCCAGTAGAATTATCCTTTAACATTATTGTGATAGGGTATTCTGTTTGGGTATTTATTTTTAAATATTGACCTTTTTTAAAATCAATATTAAATGTCTTTTTAGATCCTGAATCAAAACCACCTTGAGCTTCTTCTTGAAGAAATGATATACTATTTGCCCCTTTCTTAGACTGATCTTTTAAGTTAGCATTAACTTCTAAAATTTGAATCTCTTTGTTTATAGAAGTAGTTTTAGTTTCAGACTCTGATGAGTTTGACTTTGCATTAGAACATCCTACACTAAGTAAAAGTAATGCTCCAATTAAACTTAGTACTTTAATTAATTTCATGAAAACTCCCCTTTAATAAATTTTATACAATGTCTTTTTATATTAACAACCAAGAAAATATATGTCAACAAAGATATAAATTGAAAAATTAAAAATTAATTATGCAGTTTTCATATGAGTATTTAACTAATATTAAGAATTATATTAGTTAAATATTAGAAAATTACACAATGTCGAAAAATGGAATAAAATGTATTTTGAAAGTTCTTTTAAAATTTATTCAAATGATGTTAAAATGGTTGAGGACAAAAAATATGGAGGTTTTGCATAAATATGAAAAAAAGGTTTATAGTATTAGCATCAGCACTTATGATTATAGCTCAACCATTTGTAGCAGATGCGCATTCAGGAAGAACTGATTCATCTGGAGGACATAGGGATAATAAAAATAAGTCTGGGTTAGGATCATATCACTATCATTGTGGAGGATACCCAGCACATTTACACACAAATGGATGTCCTTATACAGGAGGATCAAGTGAAAGTTCTTCACCATCTCAAGGAGGAAGTAGCTCAAACTCTCAAAGTAATAGCAGTTCTAAAGTTCAAGTACCAAGTGGACCATCAAGACAAAGTATAATTGAAAAAGGCTCAAATGAAGGTTATAGTGATGGATATAATATGAGAGATAGTAGGGAGTACTCATATTCAGGTAGTTACGAATCAGATTATCAAGAGGCATATAGAGAAGCTTTTTATAAGGGTAAAGAAAAGTTAGAAAAAGAGGAAAGTGAAGCAAGAGAAAAGGGTTATAATGATGGTAAATCAAATAATTACGATAACATATATGTGCAAGAAACAGTTTTAAAATCATATAAAGAAAACTTTGATAAGGGAAACAAAGAATATAAAGATGAAAAGATAGCTGAGTATAAAGCACTTGGAAAAAATGATTGTGAGAATAATATAAAATATAGAAACTTTGAATCAGGGTTGGATTCTGAGTTTATAGATGCATATAAAGAGTCATATGAAGATACATATACAAATATAAAAAATGAAGAACATAAAGCTATTGGTTATAAAAACGGAATTATAAATAAGTATAATAATAAAATAGATTCAAAATATAAAGCTAGTTATGATGAAGGATTTAATTCAGGGGCAGACGAGAGGTCTAAGGTTCTAGAGGATAGTTTTAACCAAGGTTATGAAGGTGAAGCATTAAAGTTTGATGAGAAATTTAATCCAATAAAATCAGAGATAGAAAAGCAGTACAATGAAGGGGAAAAAGAAAGCAAAAAAGATTTAGCTATGGGACTTGGAGGAACAGCTGTTGTAGGGGTTGCTGGAGTTGTAGCATTTAACAAGATTAAAAAGAAGAAAAGCAGTTAATAAACATTTGAAATTATAAATTTAAAGTATGTGTATGCTAAAGTTAGAAAATGATAAATATGTAAGTTTTATAGACATTAAAAGCATATTTACAGATTTGGGAGAAAAACTTATATTTTATCCGAAGCACTAAACTGCTTATACATAATAACCTCTATGTAGGAAAACACGACATAGGGGTTAATTTTATTAGAAAATCCAATTACTATAAAAAATAATTATTTTTTCGACAAGAAAAGGCAATTTTTTTATAAATAATATGATATATTATTTGAGCACTAATATGCAATTATTAATATTTATATGTAAAAGGAGACATAAATGAAAGACAGAATTAAAGAGTTTTTAAGAAACAACAAAGCATTAGTTATAGTTGGAGTGGTGTGCTTTATATTAGGGATAGGAGTAGCACCAAAAGGTATAAGTGAAGATGAATACAACAAAGTAAAGTCTAACTATGAAACAACTAAAAGTGAATTAGATAATTCTAAAAAAACTATAACTGAGTTACAGGGCAAAGTTAAAGAAGCAGAGCCATTTTTCAAGATGGATAATGCTGAAAAAGAAGCTATGAAAATTGAATCTGAAAAAAAAGAAGCGGAACTTAAAGCAGAGCAAGAAAGATTAGCAAAGGAAAAGAAACAAGCTGAGTTAGATGCTAGAAGTGTAACATTGGGGAATGGTACATATTTAGTAGGGAAAGATATACCAGAAGGTGTATACGATTTAACTGCAGTTAAAGGTGGAGGAAATGTTCAATCTTCAGATTTTAAGGTAAACTTAATCATGGGAGTTAACGGAAGTTCAGACTTCTATCAAAGGGAGCAACAAAATGTATCATTAAGAGATGGAGCAACTATAGATTTAAAAAATGTAACTGTTAAATTTGTTCCAGATGATGAATATGTTATAAAAAAATAGTTAAAAGCAATACAAAAATTATAAATGGGGATTTATAAGCGGAAATTAATAATATAAATTAAAAAAAGGTGTATACCAAAATTAGAAAAGGATAAATATATAAGCTTTGTAAGAAAAACTTATATATTTATCCGAAACTTTGGTATACACCATTTTTACGTCTAAATAAATAATATTAAATAAACTATTGGAATTGCAACTATAAGTCCTAATACATTATAAAATGTAAAACATTTTAAATAAGTAGAGCTATCATCTTTAAACTCATTAGTATAAATCTTATACGAAATAACACTAGCTAAAGAGGCTATAAGAGTACCCATACCTCCAATATTCACACCAAGTAATAGTTCTTTAAAGTTATTTGTAAATCCAGATAAAAGCATAGTAGCTGGAACATTACTTATAACCTGACTAGATAGTATTGAAGTTATAAAAGTAGACTGAGGACTATTTAAAAGACTCATCATAAAACTTCTAATATAATCCATTGTAGAAATATTCCCTATAAATATGAAAAATCCTATAAATGTAAGAAGTAATGAATAATCAATTTGTTTTAGTAATCTTTTATTTAAGATAAGTACAGTTAATAAAGTTATAATAAATGCTAGTCTATAGTCTACTATGTGAAAAACAGATAAAAGTATAATAGCAAATAATATAGAAAATAAAATTACATATCCTTTATTTTCTATTTCTACATCTTCTAAGTACAAGTCTAACTTGATTTTTTTACTTTTTAATATGATAACACTTAAAAACAGTACAGATAAAATTACCAAAGGAGCGGTTATCTTAAAAAAGTCACTAGGATCTAAATTATAAAAAGAGTATATAAATAGATTTTGAGGATTACCCATAGGAGTAAAACTACTTCCTAAATTTGCAGCAAGTGTTTGTAAAATAACTATTTTTAACACATTAATATCTGACTTTTTAGCAACTACGATACTAAGAGGAACAAAGGTAATAAGTGCGACATCATTTGTGACTACCATTGACGCTAAAAAAGTTATAAACACAAGTGCAAATGATATTGACGTATAAGTACTACATTTTCTTAGTAACGATATAGCGATGCTATCTAAAACTTTGAGTTCCTTAAAAGCTACAACAACTACCATAAGATTAAATAGTAGTATTAAAACTTTAAAATCAATATATGATAATTTTGGACTAGATATAAAAGAAGTTATAATTGCTAAAGAAACTGAAAGTATTAGTACTATTTCTTTTTTTATAAAGTTTTTTAAATTATTCTTATTAGAGTTATGATTATCAATTATTGGAATTGATAGTTCTTGGTTGTTATTATTAAGCATTTAAAATCTCCCTATATGTTTTTTCTACCTTAAAAGATTTTACAATAGAAGCTTATTTTTATCTATAAGTAAAATTAAAAAACATCATAAAAAATTATAATTTAGGACATCATATACTTAATGAAAGATATGTCTAAAAAATGACAATAGTCTGAAAATTGACATTATGAAAATTAAATCTAAAAAGCAAGTAAAATAGCCATTAATAGAAAGATTTAATTTGATACATTAAAAAAACATGTCTGTTTATTGACTTTTTGACAAGTTTAGAATAAATTACACAAAATTTTAAGAATAAATAGATTCCAATGCAAATATATATAAAATACCAAAGATTTGAAAGATTTAAACGATTTAAAATTTTATTGTTAATAAAAGAACAAGTGGCACAATACTTGCTTTTTTAAAAGGTATTAGGCTTTTACAGGGGGTGAAAGTTAAAATGAGCCGACTCACGAATGTGATGATTAAGGGGAAAAAACAAGTATATATTAGGGGGTTCAACTATGATTAACGTAATAAGAGTTTTACTAGGCGTATTTACAGCTTTCTTTGGATTTTCATATTTTAAGGATATAGCAAAAGCAAAATCAGAAAACAACTTCGAAGATGTATCAGCAGGTAAAGCAGTAGCAACAGGTTTTGTAACAGACTTTTTTGATACACTGGGAATAGGATCTTTTGCACCAACGGTTGCAATGTTTAATGCTTTAAAGATGAATATATCAGACAGATTAATACCTGGTACATTAAATGTATGTCATACTATACCAGTTGTTTTAGAAGCATTTATATTTACAACTGTTATAAAGGTAGATCCAGTAACTTTAATATGCTTAATAGGAGCAGCTGTAGTAGGTTCATACCTTGGAGCTGGAGTTATAGCTAAGATGGATGAACGTAAGATACAAATTATAATGGGTATTGCATTAGCAATAACTGCACTTTTAATGTTATTAGCTCAATTAGAATTAATGCCTGGAGGCGGAACTGCTACAGGATTAAGTGGAGCAAAACTAGTTATAGGAATAATAGGTAATTTTATATTAGGAGCATTAATGACTGCAGGTGTTGGATTATATTCTCCATGTATGGCTATGGTTTACTTCTTAGGAATGTCACCAGATGTTGCTTTCCCTATAATGATGGGATCTTGCGCAATGTTAATGCCAGTTGCAAGTACTAAGTTTATAAAAGAAGGAGCTTACGCTAAGAAAACTTCATTCTTTATAACAATAGGTGGAGTTGTAGGTGTATTTATAGCTGCATTTATAGTTAAGAGTATGCCAATTGATATACTAAAATGGGTAGTTATAGTAGTTATAACTTACACTTCTATATCAATGTTAAGAAAAGCATTTAAATCTGAAAGAGCAGAGTAATTTAATATAATAAAAAAGAAAGTGATTATTATCACTTTCTTTTTTATTGTATTAAAATTTATAACTAGAAAAGCTTAAAATCTATTGATATTATCATTATGAATACAAGTAAACTATATAATAAATAATATAGATAAATATTAAAGGTGAAGGGGAAAAATAATGAAATATTATATGAAATCTAAATTGTTTAAAATTAAAGAAGATTTCTGGATACAAAATGAAGAAAATGAAGAAGTGTTCTTTGTAGATAATAAATTATTTGCAGTTGGTCTTCAATTTGATTTTATTAAAGATGAAAAAACATTATACTCTGTTAAGGAGACTGTAATATCACTTCTAGCTAAATACCAAGTTAAAGAAGGTAATGAGGTTGTAGCTGAGGTAAATAAAAAACCTTCGTTTATGAGAGATAGTATAAAGATAGAAAGTAAATATGGGGATTTAAATGTAACAGGAGATATAATTGATCACAATTATGAAATATATAAAGGAAGTGAGCAAATAGCTAAAATTCATAAAGAAGTTTTTACTTTTACAGATAGCTATAATGTAGAAACTGATTTTGAAGATGAAGCATTTATTTTAACTTTGGCAGTTATAGTAGATGATATAATTGATAAACAAAGAAGTAAATAATTTAAAATTGAATATTTTTTCGCATCAATATGTATATTTAGGAGACAATAAGTTTGAAAAAATAATATTTATATGTATAGGTGATATAGTATGAAAGAAAAAAAAGAGTTATTGTTAGCAGTTTTTATACTTGTAGGATTATTTTGCGTAAAAACATTCGTTGAAGAACTAGAAAAAAAGAGTTTAAGTAATGATACTCAAAATATTATTCAAACTTATAGTGATACTAAAGAAGATCCTTTAAATAGACTAAAAAAAGGAAATGAAATATATATAGATGCGAACTACAATAAAAATCAAATTGATAAAGCTACAAGAAAAAAACTTAATGAAGGCGGACAAAAACCTTATGCTGTTATTTTAACTTGTTCTGATTCAAGAGTGGTTCCTGAAAATATATTTTACACAGGGATAGGAGAACTATTTGTGATTAGAGTTGCTGGAAATGTGGTTGATGACACTGTATTAGGAAGCATTGAATACGGTATAAGTAAGTTAGATGTACCTTTAATTGTAGTTATGGGGCATGATGACTGTGGAGCTGTAAAAGGAGCATCTGAAAAATATATAAATGGAAAGCTAGAAACTATAGTTGAAGAAATTAAACCAAGTTATGAAAAAGCAAAATTACAAGGTGGCTCAAAAGAAGAAATTTATAATAATGCAGTTAAGTTTAACACTGAGAACTCTATTAATTTAATTAAAGAAAATGAAATTATTAAAAAATATATTGATGAGAAAAGAGTTAAAGTAACTGGAGCTAATTATGATATGGAAACAGGGTTAGTTAAATGGTTGGACTAATTTTATAATTCGAAAAATTTAAACTTAAAGGGAGTAATACGAAATTACTCCCTTTGTGTTTTAAAAACATAAAAGTAGTGGTATATTACTTTATAGAAAAATTTTGAGAAATATCAAAGGAGATTTTATTATGGAGAAGAAAAAAATCTTATCTACTACCATAATGTTTGTAGTTATAGTAGCAGCAATCGTAGGTTTTAAAAGTGTTTTTGGAGATGAAAACACACTGGTTGGAGTAGCAGGAATTACAGCTGCTTTATCATTACTAGGAACAGATTATACTATAAACCCACTAAGAAACACAGTGTATTTTGTAGGGTTGGAGGTTGTATTAGGTGTAGGAGCTTTTCTAGCTACAAATAATTCAATTTTAGCATTAATTATAACTTTTATATTAATATTTACTGTTTTATATAACTTTACATATAATACTAAAAAACCTACTTATGTAGCTTTTACATTAGGTTATCTATTTATGTTATATAGCCCTGTTGACATAAAAGAGTTGCCAACTAGAATAGTAGCTCTTGTATTTTGTGGATTAGCAATAATGGCAATTCAGATGATAGCTAATAAAAATAAGCTTAAAACACAATCTAAAAAAACAATAAATAGTTCTATAGAGTACATAAGTGAGGAAATAAACTGCATATTAGAAAATAAAAATTTAGATTTTGTAAATGAGTTAAACAAAAAAACATACATAGGAATAAGAGATTTAATATCTGATATGTATAAAAGAATAGATAAAGATATAAACTTACCTATTGAAATTATGCAAAGTTTATTTATAAGTAGATTTTTAGAAAGCATTAACTTAACAATAGGTAAAATTAAGGATGATAGAAATGATAATGAAGGTTATTTTAAAACATTAAATGAAGTAAAAAACTTATTAGTAGAAATTGATAATTTTACAAATGAAAATTTAAGCATAGACGAATTAATAAATAAACTAAGTCAATATGCTGGAGATACAGATAAAATAGAACCGAATTATTATTTAATATATGAACTTAAAGATGCAGCAGATTTATTAAGTTATGATTTAAAAGACTCTAGGGATAAAAAAATAGATAAAATTAAGGAAAATTATTTTGTAACAGATTTACTAGATAGAGTAAATGATTTAAAAAATAACATGAGTAAGGATTCTCTTAAGTTTACATTTGCATTAAGAGGAGCTATTGTTACAAGTATTGGTGTTTTTATAGTTAGTATTTTCGATCTTGAATATGGAAAATGGTTAGTGTTTAGTTTATCGTCTATAGTTCAACCTTATCTTGAAGCTAGTAAGATAAAAGGTAAGGATAGACTTGTAGGTACTGTGATAGGATTGGTAATTTTTGAAATTTTATTTTACTTAATAAAAGATAATTCAGCTAGAGTATTAATTATACTTGCAGTTGGGTATATAAGCAATTTCCAAACTAAATACAGAGACCAAATGATATGTACAACAATATCTGCATTAGGTGCAGCAGCTATGACTACTAGTTTGGAGATGATATCTATAAATAGACTAGTATTTGTTGTTATAGGTACTATAATTGCATTATACGCAAATAAAGTTATACTACCTTACAAAATGAGTGATATAACTAAAAAAGACATTGAAAAATCGATAATGATAAATGAAAAAGTGCTTTCAAAATTATATGAACTAGGCAGATTAGAATTAAAAATAGATGAAGATGTAAAAGAGATGCTATTTGTTAACAACTTAATAAATAAAAAAATAGATATAAACAACTTAACACTTTTATCAAATAGTATTGATGACTTCTTATACAATCAACGAATGTTTATGAACGACATTAGATTTTTAGTAAATAACTTTAGAAGATTTAGTAAAAATAATACAGGTGTAATGGATCTAGTTTATGATGTAGATAAGCTAATGCATAGAGAAAATTCTAAAGAGGATATAATTAAGTGCTTTAATAAAAGAGCGGATAAGTTTAGTCAATTAGTTTTAGTTGATGTTTTAGAATTAAAAGAAAATATAATAAATTCTAAGAAACTATCTAAACAAATTTCAAATGAATTATAATTTAAATTTGATCATGAAATGCATTTCATTACATAAAAAATGCATTTCATGAATATAAAATAACGTTTTACTCGTTAATCGACAAATTAAAACATAAAGCAATATATAATGATGTTAAGAAAAGAAATTCTTAACATCATTTTTTTTAGGGAAGGAGCGATTGATGTGATAAGTTTTTTAGGATCAATAGCGTTACTTATAATTGGGTATTATACTTATGGTAAATTTGTAGAAAGAACGTTTGGCATTGATGATAGCATCAAAACGCCAGCAACTACACTTGAAGATGGTGTAGATTACATTCCAATGAAATGGAAAAAAATATTCCTTATACAATTCTTAAACATAGCAGGACTTGGACCTATATTTGGAGCAATACAAGGTGCTTTATTTGGACCAGCAGCATTTTTATGGATAGTGTTTGGAACAATATTTGCAGGAGGAGTTCATGACTTCTTATCTGGATATTTATCAATGAAAAACAGAGGGGATTCAGCTTCTGAACTAGTTGGAAAATATTTAGGAAATTCAACTAAAAACTTAATGAGAGTATTTACAGTTATTCTTTTAATATTAGTTGGTACTGTGTTTATGACAGGGCCAGCAGCACTTTTAACAACTTTAACATCAATAGATGCTAAGATATGGGTTGTTGTAATAGTAATATACTATATAGCTGCCACTGTTTTACCAGTAGATGCAGTTATAGGAAAGATATATCCACTATTTGGAGCAGCACTTTTAATAATGGCTGTTGGAGTTGCAGGAGGGTTAATATTTAAGGGGTATGATATACCAAATATAGCACTTCACAATTTACATCCACAAGGACAACCATTATTCCCATTCTTATTTATAACAATAGCATGTGGAGCAATATCTGGGTTCCATGCAACACAATCTCCTATGATGGCAAGATGTGTTGAAAAAGAAAGTGAATCTAGAAGAGTATTTTATGGTTCAATGGTTGCTGAAGGTATAATAGCTTTAATATGGGCAGCAGCAGCTATGACATTCTTTGGAGGAGTTCCTCAATTAGATGTTATATTATCTCAAGGTGGACCAGCTACAGTTGTAAATGTTATATCAAAGACTTTAATGGGACCAGTAGGAGGACTTCTTGCAGTATTAGGAGTTGTAGTTTGTCCTATAACTAGTGGAGATACAGCATTTAGAAGTGCAAGACTTACAATAGCAGATGCAATGAAGATAGATCAAAGTAGTATAAAAAATAGATTTATGATATCTATACCACTATTTGTAATAGGTATAGCACTTACTTTCATAGATTTCAACATAATATGGAGATACTTCTCTTGGGCTAACCAAACATTAGCTATGATAATGTTATGGACAGGATCAGCATACTTAGCAAAACATAATAAAAATCACTTTATAAGTACTATACCTGCTATATTCATGACAGCTGTAACATTTGCATATATAATGCAAGCACCAGAAGGATTTAGATTACACGCTGGAGTATCTAATGCAATAGGTATTGGAATGGCTATAATATTCACTATATTATTTGCTAGAAAAGCTAAAAAATTAAGAAATGAAAATAAAGAATTAGCATAGGCATTAAGTTAGTATTTCATATATATAAAATAAAGGTAGAATCTTTAAAAGGTTCTACCTTTATTTATCATAAAATACTTGAAAGTTCAAGTATTTTATGATAAATTGAAAATAGGTGAAAGTTCAAGTATTTTAAAGGAGGAATTAAATGAGTTATTTAATTCTTAGAGAAATAGGTAAAATTGCAAGATGTCTACAAACAATAAGTGATGTAGAGTTTAGAGAAATAGGACTAGAAAAAGGACAGTACTTGTTTTTAGTAAGAATATGTGAAAATCCAGGTATTAATCAAGAAGCTTTATCTAATTTATTAAATATGGATAGGACAACAACTGCAAAAGCTATTAAAAAATTAGTTGAAAAAGATTACGTTATTAAAAGACATAATGAAAAAGATAAAAGGGCTTATGAGCTATATCCATTAGAAAAAGCTAGTCAAATACATTTAATTTTAAAAAGTGAAGAGGAATTATCTACAGAGAATTCATTAAATGGGTTTAGTGAAGAAGAAGTAAATATCCTATTTACTTTATTAGAAAGAATGAGAAAGAATATAGAAAAAGATTGGGAGTATGTAAAAAAAGGAAATAAAAGAGACTATACAAACAAATAGAGGAGGCAGTTATATGGAATGGAAATTAAAAAAATATGAGGAATTAACTGTAGACGAATTATATGAGATATTAAGTGCTAGAGTAGAGGTATTTGTGGTAGAGCAAAAGTGTCCATATCAAGATATAGATTTTAAAGATAAAAATTCATATCATTTATTTGCTAAAGAAAATGGAAAGATTGCAGCTTATGTAAGAATTTTAGAAAAAGGAATTTCGTTTGAAGAAGCTTCTATAGGTAGAGTATTAACAAGTAAAGATTATAGAGGTAAGGGTCTAGCAAAAGAAATTATGTTAAAAGCTATAGAGTATATAGAAAATGAGTTAAATGAAACTGAAATAAAAATATCAGCTCAAGCATATTTAATAGAGTTTTATAAAAGCTTAGGATTTAAAGAGGTATCGGATATATATTTAGAAGATGATATACCTCATCTTGATATGCTATATAGAAAGTAAATTATTTAAGGATATATATAAATTTAAAATCTTTTCTAGATTAAGAAATAAAATTTATATATATCCTTATTATTTTGTTATTTAATATTTTGTTCTAAGTCATTATGATTTAAAGGAGTACCCCTTTTAATATCTTTATTTACTTTTTTGCCTATCACATCATAGTAGTATTTAGGGTGCATGCCGTAACCAGGTCTTATAGATCTTAAGTTATCTTCTTTTAGAATTTCACCTTTTTTTATATCTTTAACTACAAATAAAGATCTAGAAAATTTAATATGTTTTTTTAAGTCATCTTCATTATTATATGAAATTTTACCTATGCATTTTTCAACTTTTCTTATAGATTCAACCATTTGTTTAAATTGATTTTTATCTAGAGAAAATGAAGAATCAGGACCCCCTATACTTCTATCTATTATAAAGTGTTTTTCTATTATTTTAGCACCAAGAGCAACAGCGGTTATAGGAACTTCTATATCAACACTATGGTCAGATAAACCAACTATTGTATTAAAAGTGTTTCTCATATTAGGGATGGTATCCAAATTAGAATCTTCTAACTTTGCTGGATAAGATGATGTACATTTTAATAAAGCAATATCTATGTTATCTATTTTTTTACATGCGCTTAAAGCTTCATATATATCATTTTTAGTAGCTACTCCAGTAGACAATATAATAGGCTTATTTTTAGAAGCAATGTATTCTATAAGTGGAATATCTCTAATTTCGAAAGACGCTATCTTATATGCTGGAACGTTTAAGGATTCTAAAAAGTCTACTGATGATTTATCAAATGGAGTTGAAAATAATGTGATACCTATTTTATTTGCATAATCAAATAGTTCTTCTTGCCATTCCCAAGGAGTATATGCGCTTTGATACAATTTATATAATGTAGTCCCATCCCATATGCTACCTTGATTTAATTTAAAGTAATCATTGTCACAATTAATAGTTAAGGTATCAGGAGTATAAGTTTGAATTTTAACGGCATTGGCTCCACATTCTTTTAAAGTTTTGATGCTTTGTTTTGCTATATTTATATCACCACCATGATTTGCTGATAGTTCGCCTATTATGTAGCAAGGTGAATCATTAGATATTTTAAAATTATCTATAATCATAAATACACATCCTTAAGATTTATTATTCGAATTCATAATTTGTTACAATTAGCATTGCATCTTTTAGTTTTATAAATAAATTGGAGTTATTAAAGACAACTGTTCCTATATCTAAACTTTCATACTGAGGTGAAATATTATAATCTAATCTAGCTCTCCAAATAATTATTTTCTTGTTGTTATGATATAAAAATGCTCCGGGATATGGTTTTGAAATTGCTTTTATGAAATTCA
Source organism: Paraclostridium bifermentans (assembly GCF_019916025.1). Taxonomy (NCBI): domain Bacteria; kingdom Bacillati; phylum Bacillota; class Clostridia; order Peptostreptococcales; family Peptostreptococcaceae; genus Paraclostridium; species Paraclostridium bifermentans. Next base: position 1,136,396 of record NZ_CP079737.1, read on the forward strand.
TGATGTCTTTTGAAGGTTTTGAAAAGTCAATTTTACCGTCATCTTTACTTCTTTTATTTACATAAAATCCTTTTGATAAATCAGGTTTTATTAAATTTAAGTTGTTACTTTCTAAAGCTCTTATAGCGTTTAATACTATTTTCGGGTAAATATTTTTGACTTTATTTAATAAATCAGATATATAGTAATCTTCATCTATTTTTATTTTCTCTTGTAAGATTATATCTCCTGTATCTATACCTTCATCTATGAAGTGAACAGTAACTCCACTGTACTCTTCACCGTTAATCATAGCCCAGTTTAAAGGGGCACGACCTCTATACTTTGGTAGTAAAGATGCATGTGTATTTATACAGCCTATAGTTGGCAAATTTATAATGTCTTTTTTTAGTATTTGATCAAAATTTACACAAACTATTAAATCTAAGTTTAACGATTTTATTTTATTTAAAAAATTTTGGTCGTTGATGTTTTTTTCTTCGTAAAGATTTAAATTAAACTTATTTGCGACTTCATCAACTCCACGATACCAATCATTATCATTTTTAGATACAACTACACCAACTACATTTACATTATTATTAATTAAATGCTCTAGTGTTTTTGCGCCTAATTCATGGCCACCCATAAACAATATGTTCATAAAAAACTCCTTATTTAAATAATTTTTTTATTTCATTTACTACATTTTTAACTCCAGTTTTACATACTACACCCTTACAGTTATCGCTTATACTTTTCCTAAATTCATAGTTGTTGGTTAGTTTAGCAAAGATTTCATTAAATTTGTCCTCAGTAAGTTCATAAAACCAACCTCCATAAATACAAGTATTAATGTTTGATAACTCCTTACATATAAGTTCTTGATTGTCAGCTTGTATGATTAAGATTGAAGGAATTGAAAGCGATAAAAGCTCATAAGCAGTACTACCAGATGCTGATATAGCTATATCATTTTTAAGCATTATAGACTTCATATTATCTGGATTAAATATTAAGTTTATATTAGATTTGCAACTTGCCAAAGCTTTAAGTTTATTTAGATTATTAAATTTTTCATTTATAATTACATTGAAGTTTATATAGTTAAACTCATATAGATATTTTAAAATTGTATAAGTATAGTTATTTACATCAGTTCCGCCCATAGTAATTAAAACATTTGTACAAGTTTTATTTATTGATATATAGTCATTTTCTTGAAATTCTTTTCTAAATAAACAGTAGTTACATCCCAGCAAATACCTTGTTTCATCATTGAATTTATAGTTTAATTTGTGAGCATATATATTGTAGTTAATAACTATATCACTTATATAATCATATAAGTTAGTATCATCTATTGATACTAAATATTTAACTGTATTTTTCATTTCTTTAAAATAAAAATTATTGAGATTATAAGAGTCTGTTATTAATAAATCTATATTTAAATCTTTAATTATTTTTTTAGTTTCTTTTATTTCTAAATTTAAATTTTTAGATGTTAAAGACTTATATTCAAATCTATGTTTGTTTAAAAAATCTATTATATAAGTATCATCATCAATTAAGAAAAAAACTTTAAAGTTATTAAAAATTAGTTCTTGAGCTAATGATATACATCTTGCAACATGGCCTAATCCTTGATTTTTATTTCCACCAGCTCGAATAGCTACATAGTTCAAATAAATCACCTCTATAAATTAATATATTGAGAACTATTTTTTCATATGATTAATAGTATAAATGTTAAAAGAAATTTTATTTATTTGAACACTAAAAATTTTCACAGGCATATTGTAAAACATAGTTAAATTTGCTTTAAGGAGGAGTTTATGTTAGCAAATAAAAGTATTTTAGTTACTGGGGGAACAGGATCGTTTGGACAAAAATTTATAGAAAGAGTTTTAGTTAATTATGATATAAAGAAAATAATTATATATTCAAGAGATGAGTATAAACAAGATATATTTAAAAAGTATTTGTTTAATAAATATCCCCAAAAAATTTCAAAAGTAAGATTTTTCATAGGGGATGTTAGAGATAAAGATAGGATAAAAAGGGCTACAAAAGATATTGATTATATAGTTCATGCTGCAGCGATGAAACAAGTTCCATCATGTGAATACAATCCTTTTGAAGCAATAAAAACTAATATATATGGGGCTCAAAATATAATAGATGCAGCTATTGATAATGATGTATGTAAAGTTATTGCACTATCAACAGACAAAGCTGTCAATCCAATAAATTTATATGGAGGAACTAAATTAGTTTCAGATAAACTTTTTATATCTGCAAATGCATATTCAGGTCAATGTAGAACAAGATTTTCGGTTGTAAGATATGGGAATGTGGCAGGAAGTAGGGGGTCAATAATACCATTTTTTAAAAAAATAATAGAAAAACATGAAAAAGAAATTCCTATTACTGATGAAAGAATGACAAGATTTTTTATATCTTTAGATGAAGGTGTAGATTTAGTTTTAAAAGCCTTAAAAGAAAGTAAGGGTGGAGAAACATATATATCTAAAATACCTTCATTTAAAATTACAGATATTGCTAGAGCTATGCTTAATGATTGTGATTTTAAATTTATAGGTATTAGAGAAGGAGAAAAACTTCATGAAGTAATGATAACTAAGGATGATTCGAGAAATACATATGAATATGATAAACACTATATAATATATCCAAATTTTGAGTGGTGGAATTTTGAAAAACACTTTACACCAGGAGGTAAGTTAATCGAAGATGGATTTGAATATAATTCAGGAAATAATATCGATTGGTTAAATATAGATCAATTAAGAGATCGATTAAATGATTTAAATCTATATACAAAAGATGAATTTGAAAAATTTAACCATAAGGAGGAGTAATAATGAGTGCAATTAACGGGGGTAAACCTACTAGAAAAGATTATCTTCAATATGGAAGACAATATATAGATGATGAAGATATTATGAGCGTTATACAAGCTTTAAAAAGCGATTTTTTAACAACAGGGCCATTAGTTGAAGAATTTGAAAGAAAGTTTGCAGATTATGTAGGTGCAAAATATGCAGTAGCTGTATCAAATGGAACAGCAGCACTTCATATTGCTTGTTTAGCTGCAGGATTACAAAAAGGTGATGAAGGAATAACGACTCCAATTACATTTGCTGCATCATCAAATTGTATGCTTTACTGTGGGGCAAAGCCAGTTTTTTGTGATATAAATTTAGATGATTACAATATAGATGAAAATAAACTAAATTCATATATAAATGAGAATACAAAAGTTATATTACCTGTAGATTTCACAGGACAGTGTTGTAATATAGGAAAAATAATGAGAATTGCTAAAGAAAACAACTTAATTGTAATTCAAGATGCATCACATTCTTTAGGAACCAAATATCTAGATAAACAAATTGGTTCAATTGCAGATATGACAACATTTAGTTTACATCCTGTAAAGACTATAACATCAGGTGAAGGAGGAGTAGTAACTACTAACTCATTAGCTTTATATGAAAAGTTAAAGTTATATAAAACACATGGAATAACAAAAAGCAAAGGGAATTTGAGAAATAAGGAACATCCAGAGTGGTATTATGAACAAATTTATTTAGGATATAACTATAGAATTACAGATTTACAAAGTGCATTGGGAATTAGCCAATTAAGTAAAATTGAAAAATTTATAGAAAAAAGAAAAAAACTAGTAAACCTATATAATAAATTATTAAAAGATATGGATGGAATTATACTTCAAAAAGAAGAGGATTATAGTGACACAAGTAGGCATTTATACATTATAAGATTAGATTTAAACAAGTTTAAAGCAACTAGAGATGATATATACAATGCATTAATAGCTGAAAATATAGGTGTAAATATACATTATATACCTGTTTATAAACATCCCTATTATAAAGAAATAGGATATGAAGATGTAATATGCGAAAATGCTGAGACACTTTATAATTCTAGCATAACACTACCATTACATGTAAATATGGATGAAAGTGATATAAATGATGTAGTAAACGCATTAAAGGATGTATTGGACTATTATAAGAGGTGAAAAAATGAATATTGTTGCTATAGTTCAAGCTAGACTTGGATCAAGTAGATTGCCTGGGAAAGTTATGAAAAAAATATGTAAAAAAACAGTACTAGAGCATGTTTATGAAAGACTTAAATTAAGTAAGTATTTAAATGATATAGTAATAGCAACTACTGATAAAGATGAAGATAAAAAAATAATAGGTTTATGCGAAGAATTAGGGATTAATTATTTTATAGGTAGTGAGGATGATGTTTTAAGTAGGTACTATAATTGTGCTAAAAAATATAATGTAGATACAGTTGTTAGAATTACTTCAGATTGTCCTCTTATAGATAGTAAAGTTTTAGATGAAATGTTAAGTTTTTATATCAATAATAAATATGATTTGGTAACAAATGCAGGAGCTGAAATTTACAGAACTTATCCAAGAGGATTAGATATAGAGATATTTTCTTTTAATTTACTTAAGACAGCATATCTAAATGCAAATCAAAATTATGAAAAAGAGCATGTAACTCCATATATATATGAAAATGGATTTAACATACATTACTATAAAAACAATAAAGATTACTCTAAATATAGATTAACACTGGACACAAAAGAAGATTTTGAATTAATAAATAAAATTTATTGTGAGCTTTATAATGATAATCATAATTTTTTCTTGGAGGACATAATAAAAGTTTTAGAAAATAATCCTAAATTAGAACTAATCAATAAATATATTAAACAAAAAAATATAAAACAATAAAACTAAGAGATGGTGATGTTGTGAGCAAAGCATATAAAACTATAAATGTACAAATGGATGGGGAAAAATTAGCAAAGTGTAAGAATGCAAATATGAGCTTTAAATTTAAGGAAAGTGACAGGTTTTTAGTTAAAGGACATGTAGAAACATCTGAGGGAAGATGCCTTAAAAATGCAGGAGTGGAGGTAATTAGAACAAATCTTAGAAATCAAGAAAAAGATATACTAGGGGTTGTATTTACTGATGAAAATGGAAATTATAGTGTTTCATTACAAGTCTATAAATGCTATGGATATGTATTTAAGGTATACTCTCCTGTGAATTAAGCTAGGGAGTGACAATATGAAAAGAAAGTTTATAAAAAATTTAATTAAGGGATATGTAAAGTACAGTGATTGGGAGATTGTAGGTAATGCTGTAGTCATTATATATATAAGATATCAAAATGAATACAATAAATGGATAAAGGAAGAAGTTGGGTATACAGTAACAAATGAATTTGGAGAATTTTGTTTTGCTCTAAATCAGTATAACTATAAAAATTTAGAGTATATAATAGAAGTTTTTGAACCGTTAAATTAAAAGCATATTTGTATTAAAGTAGCAAATTAAAACTGCTAGTCATATATATATTAAAGAGATTCAGGTCTCTTTATAAAAGGTAAACTAAAAATATATCAGAGGAGTGCAACTATATATGGCGCAAACAACGACTTATAGACCAGGTACAAAGAAAATGACAGCAGCATCAACAGAAACAAATAATGGAAAGTCAGCTCAAATATCAACACTTACTTTAGCTAAATGGAATAGATTTATAGCATTTAATAAATTAGTAAATCCTAGTGGAACTCCATTAGTTGATGCAGGTGTAAGAATTTATCAATTAGCTTCAACAGGTGTAAGTTTATTATCTAGTAACTTAATAGCTACAGTGTTTACAGATGCACAAGGTGAATATGGTATATCTCTAGATACATTAACATCTCCAGCCGTTTATGCATTTGAAGCATTCACAGCAGGAAACTAATAAATAAAAATAAGCTAAGGCTTTTAGCCTTAGCTTTAAATTAAAATCTAGGAGGATTATATAATGGGTGAAAAAATAATAATAGATGGAAAAGAATATAACAAATTAGAGATAGTTAAAATAAAAGTTGATGATGAAGAAAAAGAAAAAAATCAAATAACAGCAGAGGATACGAATGGCAAAGAAAGTATACAAATAAAAATAGTAGTTGATGACAAAAAATAAATGGATAGTTTAAGTTCCTCTAAAGTTGTTATAGATAATAATTGCATAGTTAGCAATGAAATCATAAATTTAAATATATTCTTGAAAAAGAATAATTATAATCTTATAGAAGGAACTGTATATAGCCCAGATAAACATATTATTGAAAATGCTTGTATAGAAATAATTGAAATAGATAAACGAACACTTGAAGAAATTTTATTAGGGTATTGTTTTACTAACGAATATGGGAGATATGGATATACATTAAACATAAAAGAAAATTGTTATTATGTATTTAATGTGTATAGTCCTCTATAAGACTAATTAAAAGCGGGGGTAATTTTGAAGAGTGAACAATTAGAGTTAAAAGAAAATTTAAAAGATATAAGATTTGATGAAATCATCATAATGTTTGGATTTAATAAAGGCGAATATTTAGAATGCTTAAAAGAAAGCATTTGTGAAAAAAATAAGGTTTATATAATAGAACCAAACGATAATGAATATGAACAATATAAAGGTAAAATAAATGATAAAAGTATTAGTTTAATATCTATTAATGATGAAAACTTAGATTTTATATTAAGTGAAATAATAAATAGTAAAACTTTCTTGAATTTTAATGTTCAAATATATGAGAACTATGATGTTTTGTATGAGGAAGAATGGATTAAATTAAAAACATTGATAGATAGCTTATATAATAAATGTAGTGTTTACTTATCTACAATGGAAACATTTAAAAAAATAACTTTAGAAAATATATTATCAAATTTAAATGAAATAAATTATTCATATAAATTTGATTCATATATTAATGTAAATAAAAATGTTCCATGTATCATAGTTTCAGCAGGGCCTTCTTTAGATGAAAATTTAGAAGTGATGGTGGAAAATAAAGATAAATTAGATAAGTTTTTTATAATAGCTGGAAATAGAACATTAAAACCATTATTAGAAAATGGAATAAAACCAGATGTTGTTATATCAGTAGATCCACAGGATATAACATATGATATGTTAAAAGATGATTTTTACGCAAATGTACCTTTGATATACTGTGAAAAAAGTAATTGTAAATTAGTAAGAGATTATGAAGGCAAAACAATAGTAGTATCGCAAGGAGCATTAAATAGTATAGAAAATTTAAAAGATATGATTGTATGTATGAGTGGAGGATCTGTAGCACACACTTGTACGGATATTGCATTTTTATTAGGTTGTAATCCTATAGTTTTTGTAGGTCAAGATTTCGCATATACAAATGAAAAAAACCATGCATTAGTTGCAAGAAATAAAATAGATAGTGAATTTAATAAAGAAGAATGTATAATTATAAAAGATATAAATGGAAAGGACATATATAGTTGCGACATCCTAAATTTATATAAAGAAAATTTAGAGAACATGTTAAAATTGTATACTCAATTAAATAAAGACATAGAATTTAAAAATGCATCCTATGGAGCTAATATAGATTACGCTAAACATGAGGAATTAAGTAACATATTAAATTATAATTATAAAGAGAAGAAAGTAAATATAGATGATATTGGAGAAAATATAAGTATAAATACTGAAGAGATAATAATTTCTATAAATAAATATTTAAATGAAACAAAAAACAATATTAAAAAGTCAAAAGAAATATGCGAAAATATATTAAGACAGCCTAATCAAGATAATATAATGCAATTTGGATTAGTTTTAAAATGTATAGATGATTTTATGAAAAATGAAAATAACATATATATAGAAGGCTATATATCAAGCTTTTTAGTATATATAAAAGAGAAACTGTTTAGCATGAAATCTAGTGAATATGATAAATTGTCAAAAGACATAATATATCAATGCAAGATTTTTAGAGAATATATGAATGATTTAGATGAACTTTTAAGTGAAATATTAGAAGTTGTAGAAAAATTTTAAATAAATTAAAGATCAGTATAAGTTTGTTGTAATAAAAAATTTATACTGATTTTTGTATTTATATAAGGAAAGTAAGGACAGTGTAACAATAATTACGAAAATGATATATTTTTTAACACACCATTACAAAGCAAATTTTATATGATATATAGGAAGAAAAAACTTAAAGGGAGTGAATATCATAAAAAAATTTGTAGCTTTTATTGTGTGTGTACTCATGGTAGTTGGAAATACTGCCTATGTAGCTGCTAACAGCTATAAATCCAATGAAAAAAACACTAAGTATGTTATAGCTCAAAATACAATTAATAAGATGAAAGTAAATGCCAGTTCATTAAATATAAGAAGTGGACCAGGTACAAATTATAAGAAAATAGGAAGCTTAAAAAGAGAAGCTGTTATTGATACTATAGATAAAAGTGGAATATGGTACAAGATAAAATATAAAAATAGTTATGGGTGGTGTAGTGGAGATTTTTTAGTACAAGTAAATAATACAAATGATAATAATGGAACATTAAATAATAATAATCAAAATTTATCAAAGGGAGATTTTATAATAATAAAAACATCAAATAATACTATGGCGTATTATAAAGATGGTATTTTGGTTAAAGAATTTAATGTAGCTACGGGAAAAAAATCAACTCCTACACCAAAGGGAAAATTTAAAATAGTAAATAAAATTGTAAATAGACCTTATTATAAAGACAATATAAAAGGTGGAGATCCTAGAAATCCTTTAGGAAATAGATGGTTAGGACTTCAAGTAGGAAGCACTTATGGAACTACTTATGCTATACACGGAAATAATAGTGAAAGTAGTATCGGCAAGAGTGTATCAGCTGGATGTGTTAGAATGCATAATAGTGATATAAAATGGTTGTTTGATCAAGTTCCAAAGCAAACTACAGTTATAATAAGTGATTCAAGTCAAAGTTATAAACAAATCGGAACATCTTATAATATTAATTTACAAAAATAGACTAGAGTTAAACTCTAGTCTATTTTTGATAATTTTTGAGGTTGTTTTTTATTAGCCATATATCTATTAACGTATATGATGATTACTCCCATTATAGGAACTGATAACATCATTCCGATAAATCCTGTATAATTACCAGCAAGTGTAACTGCTAGTATTGTAAGAACAGGTGGAACTCCAACTTGTTTTCCTACAAAATGAGGCTCTAATATAGCACTTTCTAATTGTTGAACAACTACCATTACAACTAAAACCCAAAGTGCTTTGTTAAATGAGAAGAATAGGTTTATAAATACAGCAACTACAGTACCTATAATTGGGCCAAAGAATGGAATCATATTTGTGATACCAATTATTATTCCGACAAATACGGGATAATGAGATTTTAATAAAACTAAGATTATAGTACAAAATGTTCCGTATATCAAAGAGTCTATAAATTTAGCAATTATATAAGAACCTATATTTTTATCAAGTATTTTACCAAATTCTTTTGCTTTTAAATAGAATTTACCAAATAAACATTCGCATAAGTCATTAACTATTTGAATTGTTTTTTCTTTAGAAATTAAGAAGTAAATAGAAATTACAATTCCTAAGAATATATTTACTGTGTACGTTACTACTAAGCCTATAAGTTCTAGTAATGTTTGACTAAGAACTCCTGCAATTGATGTCATAGTAGGGATTATAGAATTTGTAATAAACTCTTTTATTTGTAGTGTAGACTCAGGATTATTAGTGCTTATTTTAAATGTTGAAAGTATAGAGTTTATTAAATCCTCGATTTCATTTATATTATGAGGCATAAATGAATATAGATCAGTTATATTTTTTTGTATAATTGGAACAACATATAACCATACGAATACTAAACAAGCTAGTAGTACTCCGTATATTATAGCTACACTAATACCTCTATTTAGCTTAAACTTATTTTGTAAAAAAGTCATAGGCTTATTAAGTATATAAGCGATTAAGAAACCTATTATAAAAGGAGTTAACACACCTGAGATTATTGTAATATTAGTTTTTGTAAATGTTATAATGTGATCAAAATTTTTGTAAAGTATAACTCCTATAAAAAATACTACAATAGGAATTATATACCGTACCGAATTTGAAATTTCGTCAAGTAATTTTTTCATATGTCCCCCTAAAAATAAATTTTGAAAATTAATATTCTATGTAGTATAACATTTTTTTTATTAACTTTAAACCACAAAAATATAACAAAAGTTTAAATGTATTTTTATTTATTTGAAAGCTATAGGTCAGTTATAGTAAAATTAAGAAGTAATATAAACAATTATGATAAGGGTTGATGATATTGAATAGTACTTTAAATAAAAGGCAAAGTAAAATTATTAATATATTAAAAAATAGTAAACAACCTATAAGTAGTAAGGCATTAGCGGAAGATATAGGTTGTTCTACAAAGACAATTCAAGTAGAAGTGAAAAATATAAACTCTATAATGGATAGTGTGAAAATAGAATCTGCAAGAGGCGTAGGATATAACTTAGTTGGAGATATAGGTAGTTTAAAGGATATAAAAGATGAATCTATAAAAGATGATTTTGATAGAGTTAGTTATATACTTAAAAAAATAATCCTACTATACAATGGAGATACATTAAAAATAGAAAACTTAGCGGATGAAATGTATGTTAGTCTATCAACTATAAAAAATGACTTAAAAGAAGTTAAGAAAATTCTTAAAATGTATAATCTAAAAGTAATATCAAAGCATAAATTAGGTATTGGAATTGATGGAGATAAAAATAACCTAATTAGATGTGTAATAGAAAGCAGCTTAAAGTATGAAGATATAAATATTGAAGATTTTTTTAGTGAATTTGTAAGCTTAAATATGATATCAATCCGAAATGAAATTTTAAATAAGCTTGAAAATGAAAATATTATTTTTACTGATTATGAGTTTAATAATATGTTTAATTACATACTTTTGTATTTGTCTTTAGAAAATAAGATTAATTATAAAGATTATATAGATAAATATATAATTAATTATAAAGAAAAGGTACAAAATAAAAATACTGAAAGTACAAAAAATAAGGTGTTATATTCTATAGATAAGTTTATTAAAAACTTAAAGCTTGCAACATCTATTGATTTAAGTGATGATGATCTTTTTAAAGATTATCTATGCAAACATATAATTAACTTTTGTATAAAAAATGATTTGAATATAAACAATCAAAGCATTATATCTAATGATATTAAAATTAAGTATCCATTTGCATTTGAACTAGCTAATATAGCTAAAACTACATTAGAAGAAGATCTAAATATAGATATAAATGAAAATGAAGTAGCAAACATTGCTATTCATATAGGAGGAGCACTTCAAAGAAGTTCAAGTAATGAAAATCATAAAGTTTTGAAAACTATAATAGTGTGTGCATCAGGTATAGGAACATCAATGCTTATAAAGGCTAAATTAGAATCAAAGTTTGAAAAACGACTTGAAGTTTTAAAAGTTATTCCATCATATTTAATAGATTATGTAGGTGTGATGGATGTAGATTTTATAATAGCTACAGTTCCTGTGGAAGTTAAAAATATTCCAGTGATTAAAATATCACCTTTTTTAGATGATAAAGAGGTAAAAATAATTGAAAAATTCCTAGATACGGGAAACATATATTATAATGTTAATTTATCAGATATATTTAGCGAAGACTTATTTTTTATAGATTTAGACTTTGAGAATAAGTATGATGTAATAAGTTATATATCGGATAAACTATTAGAAAACAATTATATAGATGAAGAAATGAAAAATTCTTATATAGAAAGAGAAAAAATTGCTACTACGGAAATCGGAAATATGGTAGCAATACCTCACGGAGCACATGGTAAAGTTTTTAAAAATGCTATAGCTATAGGTATTTTAAAAAGAAGTATACCTTGGGATATTGGACAAGTAAGACTTGTTGTGATGCTATCTCTTCAAAAGGAAAGTATATTAAACTATGAAGATTTATTTTCTAATATATATAAAAGAATAGATTCTATTGCCAAGGTAATAAGTATATGTGAATCTAAGAAGTATGAAAAATTTATATCTATGTTTAAATAAAAGTAAATATATCTATTTCGACAAATTTCTCTTTTGATTAAGAGAAATTTTTTGTCTTTTAGGAAAATGTATTCAAGGTTATTATAAGTATATAAGATAACACTAGCGAGGTGATAATATGATTTACACAGTAACACTTAATCCATCTATAGATTATGTAGTAAAACTAGATGATTTAAAAACTGGAGAAGTAAATAGAACAAATGAAGAATATGTATACCCAGGTGGTAAAGGAATAAATGTATCTTTAATATTAAATGAGCTTGGATATAATAACAAAGCATTAGGATTTGTAAGCGGATTTACAGGAGCATATATAAAAGATACTTTAAGACACAAAGGTTTAGAAGAAGACTTTATAAACTTAGAAAATGGATTTACAAGAATAAATGTAAAAGTAAAAAGTAGTAATGAAACTGAAATAAATGGGCAAGGTCCAATAATTAACGATATGGCTTTAAATGAATTATATACAAAGCTAGATAAGCTTGAGGAAAACGATGTATTGGTTTTAGCAGGAAGTATACCAAATACATTAGATTCTTCTCTTTATGAAAATATAATGAAGAGATTAGAAAATAAAAATATAAAAATTGTAGTAGATGCAACTAAAGATTTATTGATGAATGTCTTAAAACATAAACCATTTTTAATAAAACCAAATAACCATGAACTAGAAGAATTATTTAATGTTAAGTTAGAAAATATTAATGACATAATAGTTTATGCAAATAAGTTAAAAGAAATGGGTGCTAAAAATGTATTAGTATCTATGGGAAAAGATGGTGCACTTTTAATTAGTGAAAATGGAGAGATTTTTATAAGTAATGTTGCAAATGGAGAAGTAAAAAATTCTGTAGGAGCAGGAGATTCTATGGTAGCAGGGTTTATTGCGGGATATTTAGAATCAGACTCTTACGAAAAAGCACTACAATTAGGAGCAGCTAGTGGAGGTGCAACAGCATTTTCAAATGATTTAGCAAATAGAGATTATATATACAAATTAGTAGATGAAATAAAAGTTGAAAGGAGATAAATTTTATGAGAATAGTCGATTTAATAGACAAAAGATCTATAAGTCTTGCTTTAAAAGCAAAGGATAAAAAAGATGCAATAGATAAATTGGTAGATTTAGTAAATAACAGTGGAAATTTAAATGATAGATTAGAGTATAAGGATGCTATAATAGCTCGTGAAAATCAAAGTACAACAGGTATTGGAGAGGGAATAGCTATACCACATGCTAAAACTAAAGCAGTTAAGAATGCATGTTTAGCAGCAGCAGTTTGTAAAAATGGTATAGACTACGAATCTTTCGACGGAAGTTTGTCTCATTTATTCTTTATGATAGCAGCTCCAGAAGGTGCAAATAATACTCACTTAGAGGTATTATCTAGATTATCTACTATACTTATGGATGAAGAATTTAGATCAAAGTTAATAAATGCACAAAATGAAGATGAGTTTTTAAATTTAATAGATTATAAAGAAAAAGAAAAATTCCCAGAAGAAGAAAAAGAAGAAGTTTTAGAACAAAGAGAAGTTAAAAATTCAAAATATCCTCAAGTTTTAGCAGTTACAGCATGTCCAACAGGTATAGCTCATACTTTTATGGCAGCTGAAAGCTTAAATAAGCAAGCTGAAAAGATGGGAGTTAGTATAAAAGTAGAAACTAACGGGTCATCAGGGGCTAAGAATATTTTAACTAAAGAAGAAATTGAAAATGCAAATGCTATAATAGTTGCAGCTGATAAAAAAGTAGATATGGCAAGGTTTAATGGTAAAAAAGTTATAATAACTAAAGTTGCTAATGGAATTCATAAAGCAGAGGAATTAATAACTAAAGCTGTAAATGGAGATGCTCCTATATATAATCATGGAGGAAATGTTGAATCATCAGAAGAAAAAGAGGATGAAACTGCATTTAGAAAAGTGTATAAGCACTTAATGAATGGAGTATCTAATATGTTACCGTTTGTTGTAAGTGGTGGTATATTAATCGCACTAGCATTTTTATTAGATAACTATTCTATAGATCCAGCAAACTTTGGATCAAATACACCAATTGCTGCATTCTTTAAATCTATAGGAGACGTTGCCTTTGGATTTATGTTACCTGTACTTGCAGGTTATATAGCATATAGTATAGCTGATAGACCAGCTTTAGTTGTAGGTTTTGTTGGTGGAGCACTTGCAAATGCAGGTGGCTCAGGATTCTTAGGAGCGTTACTTGCAGGATTTTTAGCAGGATATTTAGTTCTGGGGCTTAAAAAAGTATTTAGTGTACTACCAGATTCATTAGATGGTATAAAACCTGTATTACTATATCCACTATTTGGAACACTTTTAATGGGGGTTATAATGACTTTTGTAATAATACCTCCAGTTGCAGCATTAAATGCTGGTATAACTAATTTATTAAATGGACTTGGAACAAGTTCAAAGTTAGTTCTTGGATTAGTACTAGGTGGAATGATGGCTATAGACATGGGTGGACCTATAAATAAGGCAGCTTATGTATTTGGGGTAGCATCACTTCAATCAGGTCAATATGAGATAATGGCAGCAGTTATGGCAGGAGGAATGGTACCACCATTATCAATAGCTCTTGCTACAACTTTCTTTAAAAATAGATTTACAAAAGAGCAACAAGAATCAGGAAAAGTTAACTATGTAATGGGATTATCATTTATAACAGAAGGTGCTATACCATTTGCAGCAGCAGATCCTTTAAAAGTTATACCAGCTTGTGTTTTAGGTTCAGCTACAGCCGGAGCTCTTAGTATGATGTTTAATGCAACACTTAGAGCACCTCATGGAGGAATATTCGTAGTTCCAGTTGTGGGTCATCCTATAGCTTACTTAGGAGCTATAGTGGCTGGGTCTTTAGTAGGCATGTTTGCACTAGCGGCATTAAAAAAACCTATAGAAAATTAGTATAAATTAGAATAATAATTAATAAAAATATAAGAATAGACTATGGAGAGCATTTTATCCATAGTCTATTTTGCGTTTGCCTTAAAAAAATAACTTTATATAAAATTATATTAAAAAGACTAAGTGTAACAAATTACGACAGCATGGTTTTTGTATAATATTATAAATGAATTAATACATGGAGGAAAAAATATGAAACAAAAAAGATCTATAGGAATAATTATAATTAGTTTATTATGTGTATTTATGTTAACAGGATGTACAAATAGTAATCAAAGTGTAGATAACAAAGTGAATATAAATAACAATGCAGAAAAATCACCTATAGAGGTTGATGATATAGAGTTTGTTGGGTTAGAAATATCACAGCCAGATTCAATCGGGCAGAGGTATATAAAAACAAAGATAAAAAATAATTCAAACTTAACAATAACTAGCATAAGAGTTGAACTTAAAATAGGAGATAAAGAAACTACTTATATATCATCAAATAAAACACTTAATCCAGGACAGACAAGTGATGATATAAAATGTTTTGGTCCCAAAAGTGGTGATATAAGTGATATAGAAGCTAAAAGTATAAATATCAAAGTAAATGAAGATGGTAAAATGGTATTTGTAGACTATGATACAAAATTAGGTGAGTACAATGTTTTAGAAGCTAATATAGGAAAGGAAGAAGAGTAATTACTACTTCTTCCTAATATAATAAATAACCATTAAAAATGCTCCGGTCATTGCATATATCATATCTTGCATAGTGTCTTTTAAGCCACCAGCTTGAGTTGTCATATTAAAAAACTTATCAAGTAAATATTCTACTATTTCGCAAAGTCCAGACACTCCCAATGAAAAGAAAAAAATGACTATGAAAAATAATATTTTATCTATTAAAGTTGGGGTGTTATAGTATTTTAAAATATTCCAACCTATTTTTAAACTTATAAAGCCTGACCAAAAATGAAGAAAGCTATCATAAGGTTTAAATATATCATACATTCCATAGCATGAACCTATTAAAAATGAAAAAAGTACAAATAGATTTCCTACTACATACAATGTTGTATCTATTACGTAAAAGTTTTTCATGTAAGCTTTTGTGAGTATAAATAGTATGATTAAACATAAAAAACTAATAGAACTTTTTCCATACTCTTTAGTAAATAAAAAATAACCTATAGAAAAAATGTATATAGTATAAAGTAAATATCTAAATATTTTCAAACTATTTTTATTCATAAGTATACCTTCCTATATAAAAATATTTATAACTAGTATGTGTACGTTATACAAATTTATTACTATGTAAAATTTATGAAATGTTAAAAGAATGTTAAAAAGCAAAAACATGTTACAGATCTGTTGCAAAAGTTCAAAAAAAGTATATAATAATTTATATAAATAATTTAGTACTCCTTGAAGGGGAGTAGCTTTCGTTAAAAAACGATAATCAATCGCCAATTTCGGATTTAAAGATCCCGGTTGATTAGCAAGATAAACCTTGTTAGCGAGACCTTCAAGTAAACTTTATTTTAATTAAAATAGAGTTTGCTTGGAGGTCTTTATTATTTAAATAAATTAGGTGGAGGCAAATTATGTTTTATAAAAAAAGTATCGATGAAATATTAAGTCAATTAAACTCTAGTTTAAATGGTTTAAGTTCAGACAAAGCACATGACATACTATTAGAGCATGGATACAATGAGTTAAAAGAAAAAGAAAAAACTCCTACATGGAAGTTATTTTTAGAAACTTTTAAGGATCCACTAGTTATCATATTATTAATAGCGGCATTGGTTCAAGCGTTCTTAGGAGAAGCTGTAGAGTGCGGAATAATATTTGCAGTTTTAATCTTAAACTCTATATTATCTGTAGTTCAAACGAAAAAAGCAGAAGGATCTTTAGCAAGTCTTAAAAAGTTATCAGTTCCAAATGCAAAAATCATAAGAGATGGCATAAAGGTTACAGTTCCATCAAGAAATGTAGTACCGGGGGATATAATAATTTTAGAAGCTGGGGATTATGTTCCAGCAGATGGTAGAATTTTAGAATCTCAAAACTTAAAAGTTGTAGAAGGAATGCTTACAGGAGAAGCAGAACCTGTTTTAAAACATGAAGAAGTAATAAGTGAAGATGTAGCATTAGGAGATCAAAAGAATATGGTCTTTAGTGGATCTATGGTAGTTTACGGGAGAGGGACATATTTAGTAACTCAAACTGCTATGGATACTGAAATGGGTAAAATTGCAGATTTACTAGAAAATGCAGAAAATAAACAAACACCACTTCAGATAAAACTAGATGAGTTTAGTAAAAAATTAGGTGTAGGTATAGTAATATTAGCAGCTTTAATATTTGGAATAGAAGTATTTAGAGGTGGAGCAGTAGTAGATTCATTTATGTTTGCAATAGCTATAGCGGTTGCAGCTATACCAGAGGCGTTATCTTCTATTGTGACTATAGTGTTAGCAGTTGGAACTAATAACATGGCAAAGAAACAAGCTATAGTTAGAAAATTGCCAGCAGTTGAAACATTAGGATCAACAAGTGTTATATGTACAGATAAAACAGGAACATTAACTCAAAATAAGATGACAGTTGTAGATGACTTTACTTACAACCCAGAAAAAGCACTAGTAAATGATGAGTGTTTTGAAACAGCAGCAACAAAAGAATTAACTAAACAAAAGAGTTTCCTTATATTAAGCTCAGCACTTTGTAATGATTCAGACAAAACTAATGAAGGTGCTGAAATAGGGGATCCTACAGAAATAGCACTTATGAATTACACTAACAAAAGTGGATTTGATTATAAAGAAATAAGAGAAATAAATACTAGATTAAGCGAATTACCATTTGATAGTGATAGAAAACTTATGACTACTGTTAATAAGGTTGATGGAGAAGTAGTTATGTTTACAAAAGGGGCTCCGGATGTAATCTTTAATAGATGTAAGTATGCATTAGTAGGAGACGAAGTTGTAAAGGCTAGTGATGAGATAATTGATGAATATAAGAAAATGAACGAAGAGTTTTCTAATAAAGCATTAAGAGTTTTAGCATTTGCAACAAAGAGAGTAGAAAATGAAAGTTTTGTACCAACAATTGAAGATGAAAACAACTTAACTTTAATCGGACTTACTGCAATGATAGATCCTCCTAGAGAAGAAGTTTATGAAGCAGTGGAAAATGCTAGAAAATCTGGTATAAAAACTGTCATGATAACAGGAGATCATAAAACAACTGCAAAAGCAATAGCTGTAGATATCGGAATATTTGAAGATGGAGATATGGCTCTGACAGGTAGTGAATTAGATGCATTAACTGACGAAGAGTTAGATAGAGATTTAGATCATATATCAGTATATGCAAGAGTTTCACCAGAAAATAAAATAAGAATAGTAAAAGCATGGCAAAGAAAAGGAAAAGTTTGTGCAATGACAGGAGATGGAGTAAATGATGCTCCAGCTTTAAAACAAGCAGATATAGGTATAGGAATGGGCAGTGGAACAGAAGTTGCAAAAGATGCATCGGATATGGTTTTAGTAGACGATAACTTTGCAACAATAGTAAATGCTGTAGAAGTTGGTAGAACAGTTTATACAAATATTAAAAAATCTATAATGTATTTATTCTCAGGAAACTTAGCTGGAATAATAGCTATATTATTTGCAGTATTTGCAAACTTACCAAATCCATTTACTACAATACAATTATTATTTATAAACTTAGTTACAGATTCATTACCAGCAATAGCTCTAGGTCTTGAAAAGCCAGAAAAAGGAGTTATGAAGGATGCTCCTAGAGATCCAAATGAAAGTATCTTATCAAAAGGTTCTTTAGGATTTGTTGCAACTAGAGGGATTATAATAGGTGCTGTCACAATAGCTGCACAATTTATAGGAATGAAACATTCAGCTGAATTAGGAGTATCAATGGCATTTGCAACTCTTACATTATCAAGAATAATGCAGACATTTGCATCAAGATCAAATACAGAAACAATATTTGAACTTGGAATTAAAAGTAATAAATATGTATTAGGTGCAGTTGGAGTTTGTTTAATAATGTTCTCTTTAACATTACTACCATTTATGAGAGAAATATTTACAATGCCAAGTAGTTTTAACTTCACAACTTTAATGACTTGTTTTGGTCTTTCAGTACTTGCAACTTTAGCAATGGAAGTTAGTAAAGTTATAAAAAGAAAATAAATTCATATACTTTATAAATAAAACATTTGGAGGTATATATATGTATGAGTTTATAGTAATGACAATAACGACTCTTATATTAACTTCTCCAACCATTTTTATAAAGTATATAATAAACCATATGATGAGTATAATTAAATTTTATATTTGTTTAGAACAAATAATAAAATTACAATTAGAAGTTTAATAAAAAGAGTATCGAAAATTTCGATACTCTTTTTTCAAACAACGTATTGCAAAAATAAATTAAACGTATATAATGTTTATATAAATATATATTAAAAAGAGATTATAGACCCCTAAGTGAATTTTAAAGACCATAAAATTTTGCTTGGGGTTTTTTTGTATTTTAGCAAATTTAGCTAATAATTTTATTTAAATTAATGTAGGTGGAGGAAGTATATGTTTTATAAAAAAAGTGTAGAGGAGACTTTAAGCCAGGTAAATTCTAGCTTAAAAGGATTGAGCTCATCGAAAGCAAATGAATTGCTAAAAAAGTATGGGCCGAATGAATTAAAAGAAAAATCCAAGGTTCCTATTTGGATGTTATTTCTAGAAACATTTAAAGATCCATTGGTTATTATTTTATTAATAGCGGCGCTTGTGCAAATATTTTTAGGCGAAGGTATGGAATCTTTAATTATATTTGCAGTGCTTATCTTAAATTCAATACTATCTGTAGTACAAACTAAAAAAGCAGAAAGTTCACTTCAAAGTTTAAAGAAACTATCAGTTCCAAATGCAAAAGTCATAAGAGATAATAAAAAAGTTACAGTTAATTCAAAAGATATAGTGCCAGGAGACATAATAATCTTAGAAGCTGGAGATTATGTTCCTGCTGATGGAAGAATTATAGAATCTCAAACTCTTAAGGTTGTAGAAGGAATGCTTACAGGAGAAGCAGAACCAGTTTTAAAACACAACAAACCAATATTAAAGGATGTAGCATTAGGAGATCAAAAAAATATGGTTTTTAGTGGCTCTATGGTCGTTTATGGAAGAGGGGAGTATGTAGTAACACAAACTTCTATGAATACTGAAATGGGAAAAATAGCAGATCTACTTGAAAATGCAGAGAGTAAGCAAACCCCACTTCAAATAAAATTAGACGAGTTTAGTAAAAAACTTGGTGTAGGTATAGTAATTTTAGCAGCTTTTATATTTTTAATAGATATCTTAAGAGGAGCTAAACTAATTGATTCATTCATGTTTGCAGTTGCTATAGCAGTTGCTGCAATACCTGAAGCATTATCATCTATAGTAACGATTGTTCTTGCAGTTGGGACAAACGTTATGGCTAAAAAACAATCCATAGTCAGAAAACTACCAGCAGTTGAAACACTAGGATCAACAAGTGTAATATGTACAGATAAAACAGGAACTTTAACTCAAAACAAGATGACAGTTGTAGATACATATGTATATAATCCAGAAAGATCATTAGCATATAATATTAGCTTAGAGGTTGCAGCAGCAAAAGCATTATCAAAACAAGATGAGCTTATAATAATGTGCTCAAGTTTATGTAATGATTCAGATATAACTAGTGAAGGTGTTGAAATAGGTGATCCAACAGAAATTGCTCTTATAAATTATGCAAATAAAAAAGGTTTTGATTATAAGCAAATAAGAAATGAAAATATTAGGATAAGTGAATTGCCATTTGATAGTGAAAGAAAGAGAATGTCTACTGTACATAA
This sequence comes from Paraclostridium bifermentans, assembly GCF_019916025.1. NCBI lineage: Bacteria > Bacillati > Bacillota > Clostridia > Peptostreptococcales > Peptostreptococcaceae > Paraclostridium > Paraclostridium bifermentans. The sequence continues at coordinate 1,157,300 of NZ_CP079737.1, forward strand.
GTTAGATGAAGATGTAGTTATGTTTACAAAAGGAGCTCCAGATGTAATATTTAGTAGGTGTAAATATGCATTAGTAGGAGATGAAGTAGTTAAAGTAAATGATAAAATTTTACATAGATACAAACGTATGAATGAAGAATTTTCGAATAAAGCATTAAGAGTTTTAGCTTTTGCTAGCAAAAGTGTTAAAGATGAAGGTTTTATTCCGACACCAAATGATGAAGAAAATCTAACTTTAATAGGACTTACAGCAATGATAGATCCACCAAGAAAAGAAGTTTATCCAGCTGTTAAAAATGCTAAAAAATCTGGTATAAAAACTGTTATGATAACAGGGGATCATAAGACAACAGCAAAAGCTATTGCTAAAGATATAGGGCTGTTTACGAATGGAGATATGGCATTAACAGGGCATGAATTAGATGCATTAACTGATGAAGAGTTAGATAAGGATTTAGAAAAAATATCAGTATTTGCAAGGGTTTCACCAGAAAATAAAATAAGAATAGTAAAAGCATGGCAAAGAAAAGGAAAAGTTTGTGCAATGACAGGCGATGGAGTAAATGATGCTCCAGCTTTAAAGCAAGCAGATATAGGGATAGGAATGGGAAGTGGGACAGAAGTAGCAAAAGATGCATCAGATATGATTTTAGTAGATGACAACTTTGCAACTATAGTAAATGCAATAGAAGTAGGTAGAACTGTTTATACAAATATTAAAAAATCTATAGCTTATTTATTCTCAGGAAATTTAGGAGGAATAATAGCTATATTATTTGCTGTAATTGCAGGATTACCAAATCCCTTTACTACAATCCAGCTACTATTTATAAATCTTGTAACAGACTCATTGCCAGCAATAGCACTAGGACTTGAAGAGCCTGAAAAAGGTGTTATGGATAATCCGCCAAGAGATAAAGATGAAAAGATACTAACTAAAGATACAATTGGATTTGTCTTAACTAGAGGATATATAATTGGAGCAGTTACAATAATGGCTCAATTAATAGGTCTTAGATATTCTCATGAATTAGGTGTTGCAATGGCATTTTCAACACTTACACTTTCTAGAATAATGCAAACATTTGCTTCTAGATCTAATACTCAATCAATACTTGAATTAGGATTTACTAGTAATAAATATGTGTTAGGTGCAGTTTGTATTTGTTTGACAATGTTTATGTCAACACAGCTTCCTTTTATGAGAGAAATATTTAATATTCCTTATAGTTTTAACTTTAACATATTATTAATTTGTTTTGGACTTGCAGTTTTATCCACAGTTTCTATGGAGATAAGTGAGTTTTTAAAAAGAAAATAAAAAATATTTATAATAATGATAAGGCTGAATATGGAAGTTAAAATGTCTATATTCAGCCGTTTTATTTTTTTATATTAAAATAAATAGTGTGTATTATTTATAGAAATAAAAATATAAATTGATATAATTATAGTTGAGAGTAGATTTTGAAAAAGGGGGTATATGATATGAGAGATCAAATTATAAAAAGCGTTGAAAATATTAAAGATGAAATAGTTAATTCAATTATTGAAAGTGTACAAATACCAAGTGTAATTGGTGAGGAAAGCAAGCAGTATCCATTTGGAAAAGATATAGATGATGTACTAAATCATATGTTAGATTTATGTGATAAATTAGGATTTAAAACTTATAAAGATAAAGAAGGATTTTATGGATATGCGGAAATAGGAGAAGGGGAAGAACTAGTAGGAGTTTTGGGGCATTTAGATGTAGTTCCAGCAGGAGATTTAAGCGCATGGAATGTAGAGCCTTTTAAGGGAACTATAATAGATGGAAAGCTTTATGGAAGAGGCACTCAAGATGACAAAGGACCTACTATTGCGGCTATATACGCAACTAAGGCAATAGTAGATGCAGGCTTTAAATTAAATAAAAGAATTAGATTTATTTTTGGAACAGATGAAGAAACTTTATGGAGAGACATGGCTAAGTATAATGAAAACAAAGAAGAGATACCTAGTTTTGGATTTACACCAGATAGTGCATTCCCTTGTATAAATGCTGAAAAAGGGTTATTACAATGTATTTTATCTTCAAATAAAGGATCAAAAGTTAATCTAAAAGCAGGAGATGCATTTAACGCAGTTCCAAGTAAAGCTACATATAATAGTATAAATTTAGTTGAATTAGAAAGTGAATTAAAAAAATTAGGGTTTGAATATAAAAAAGAAGAAAATGCTATAACAGTTATAGGAAAAAGTGTTCATTCTCAAAAATGCAATGAAGGTATAAATTCTATATCTAGGTTGTGTATAGGACTTAAAAATATCGGAATAAACACTCCAGCTATAGATTTTATATCTGAAGTAATAAAAGAAGATGCACATGCAAATTATATATTGCCAAATTGCGAAGATGTATCAGGTAAGTTAACTCTTAATTTAGGGAAAATTGATTTAAATGAAGATGGTGAAAAAATTTATTTAGATGTTAGAATACCGGTTACAGTTGAAAAAGATGAATTTGTAAGTGCACTAAGAGAAAAAGCAAATAAGTATGGATTAGATTATATTGAATATGATTGGCTTAAATCAATATATATACCTAGTGACCATTTTTTAATAAAAACTTTGAGAAAAGTATACGAACAAGAAACAAATTGCGATTCAACACCTATGGCATCTGGAGGAGCTACTTATGCAAGAGCTATAGATAACTGTGTTGCATTTGGAGCAATATTCCCTTGGGGCAAAAAGACAGAACACCAACCAAATGAGTATGTTGAAATAAAAGATATAATAAAAGCTACTGAAATTTATGCGCTTACATTATATGAACTAACTAGATAATTTGATGTATAATAAATAAGGGACCTTTCTATAAGTGAAAGGTTCCTTGTTTGTAATAAAAATAAAAAATAATTAATAATAGTTAAAAGGAAGGGGATGATTAGATGTTAAAAAATGGAGCAGTTGTGTTTTTTTCAGGAACTGGAAACTCTAAATATATAGCTAAGATTTTCAAAGAAGAATTTCAAAAACTAAATATAAACTTGGATGTTATAAATATAGAAAAAGAAAGTGGATTAAAAAAAGAATATGATTTTTATGTATTTGGAGGTCCTATACATGCAGAGATGTTACCAAGAATACTTACTGATTGGATAAATAAAAATATACCCAATGAGCCTAAAAAGTGTATAGTATATCACACACTAGCAGGAGATAAACATAGTGAAGGTAGAGTTTATTTAGCAAAACTATTAAATAAAAAAGGGCTAGATGTAGTGATAAATACATCTATACAAATGCCTAATAATTATTATCATAAGTTTTTCAAAAGAGATACAGACGAGGAAATTAAAAAAGTTTTAGATTTAGCACCAAACAAGGTAAAAGCTATTGTTACAGATTTTTTAAATGATAAAAGAAGTAATGTAAATTATAAAAAAATAACTGCTGGAACGAAATTAGTTTATGATAGTTTTTTGGTTTACGCTAAAAAATATGCAAAGAGAAATTTTTCTGTAGATACTAGTAAATGCATAAATTGTAAGATATGTGAAAAAGAGTGTCCTACTAATAATATAGTTATGAATGAAAAAAATATAGAATTTTATAATAAGTGTATAGGATGTGAAAAATGTATACATAGATGCCCGACAAATGCTATTTTATTTAAAAATGAGCCTTTTATACCATATAAAATTGAAGATTATATATAAAAAGGAAAATGAAAGGAAAATTGCAAAATATTACAGAAATGGAACAAAAACGACAAAAATGTGGAAATATATTGTAAAAATGTGTACTATAAATATCTAAAGGGTATAAAACCCTTATAAAAGATATTAGGTGGTGCAAAAATGAACAAGAAGATAAAAATAGTTATTTGTATGATGATTATTTTAATAATAGGATTAGGTGCTAAGTTTGTATATGGAGAAGCTGAAGATCCAATGCATAAAAATTTTAAGGATCATGTAGTTTTTTATCCTCAGCATCAAGATGATGAAACTCTATGGGGATCAAGTGCAATTATAGAAGCTATAAGAGAGTGTGGAGCAGATAATGTATATGTTGTATTAGTTTCAGATGGTTCAGGTGTAAATGTATTTAATCAACTTGAACAATTTAAGGGTATAAGTAGAAAAGAAAAAGAAATTTTAAGAAACAATGAATTTAAGGCGGCGTTAAACAGCTTAGGAGTTAAAAATAGCAATATAAGGATTTTAGCAGATGAAACAGAAAAAACAGGAACACATTATGATTTAATGGAAAAAACTATATTAGATTTTGAAAATAAATTTGGTAGTGTTACTCAAGTTTCACAGCATTATCAGTATGATAATCATCCAATGCATAGAAAAAATGGAGTCATTTTAAAAAGACTTAGTGATGAAGGAAAAGTAAAAGATGCTAGATATTTTGTAAAACCAGCATATGTAAAAGATATACCAGAAGATCAAAGGGATATATATACAGCAAATAATGAAGAGGATAAAGCAAAAGTAAAAGGTGCTTTAGATGCATACAAAACAAAAAATGAAAAAGAACAACTTTATGGAATTGGATATATGTCAACTCATAAATACTTTGATCATTTATACAATGATCCTCAATATACATCAGTATTAAGTAGATACTAATAAAAAACTATCTAAAATTATTTAATTTTAGATAGTTTTTTTTATTAGTTTAATGTGGCAATTAAATAAGAAATGAATATTTATAAATAAGAGTGAAAAAATAAGTACACTTAGTAGTAAATCATAAATTTTTTAACAACGACACTAGGTGGTGGATAATATGAAAAAAACAAATATTAGAATAGGTGTTCTAATATTAATTATTTTTATAATTGGGATTGGAGTTAAGTTTCAAGGGTTTAAAAGTGAAAAACTTGAACATAAGAAACTTGGTAGTCATGTAGTTTTTTATCCTCAACATCAAGATGATGAAGTACTTTGGGGAGGTAGTGCAATACTTAAAGCTATAAATACTTGTGGAGCAGATAATGTATATATTGTATTAGTTTCAGATGGATCAGGCGTTAATGCATTTGATCAAATGCCAGAATTTAAAGGTATAAATAGAAGAGAAAAATGTTGTTTAAGAAATAATGAATTTAAATGTGCTTTAAAAAGTTTAGGAGTAAAAAGTAGTAATATAATAATTCTAGCTGATAAAACAAAAGAAGAGAAACCACATTTTGACCTTATGGAAAATACGATATTAGATTTTGAAAATAAATTTGGCAGTGTTACTCATATATCTCAACACTATAAATATGACAATCATCCAATGCACAGAAAAAACGGAGAAGTTTTAAAGAAACTTAGTGATGAAGGAAAAGTAAAAGATGCTAGATACTTCCTTAAACCTTCGTATGTTAAATATATTCCCCAAAGCCAAAGAGACGTGTACTTATCAGACACTATAGAAGATAAAGCTAAAATAAAAGGTGCCCTTAATTCATATAGAATAAGAAATGAAAAAGAACAGCTTTATGGAATCGGATATGTATCAGCTCACACGTACTTTGATCATTTATATAATGATCCTCAATATAAATCGGTGCTAAGCCTTTACTAGAAAAGATGAATATAATTAAATTTTAAAAATTTAATTATATTCATCTTTTAATTTATGCAAATTTGCAAAAGAAACAACTTTGTGATAAGATTAAGTTGTTTCAAGAAAAAACTTGTTTAGAAATTCGAGTTGTTACTTTTGACATAAAAAATATATCGGAGGTTGAGTATGAAAAAAAATAATATTGTATTTAATATATCTTTATTACTGACCAGTGTAGTTGTAATATTAGGTCTTGTATCACCTACAATGTTTAAAAATGTATCTAATAAAGGATTTAATATAGTAGTAAATAATTTTAACTGGGTATATCTAATCGTTATGTTAGCATTAGTTATATTTGCAGGTTTTTTAATTTTTAGTAAATATGGAAATATAAGATTAGGAAAAGATACGGATAGACCAGAATTTAGTAATTTATCTTGGTTTTCTATGTTATTTGGAGCAGGAATGGGAATAGGATTAGTATTTTTTGGAGCAGTAGAACCTATGAAGCATTTTGTAAATCCAATAGGTGCAGAATCAGGAAGCTTAGCTGCTAAAAACTTTGCAATGCAACAATCATTTATACACTGGGGAGTAACTCCGTGGGCTGCTTATGCAATAATGGGATTATCATTAGCATATTTTCAATTTAGAAAAGATGCACCAGGGTTAATAAGTAGTGTGTTTTTACCTATCTTAGGAGAAGAAGGTGTAAAGGGGCCTATAGGAAAAACTATAGATATTTTAGCTGTATTTACAACAGTAACAGGTATAGCGACATCTTTAGGTATGGGAACAATGCAAATCGCAGGTGGACTTGAATATATGTTTGGAATAAAAAATACTATATATTTACAAATAGTTATAATAGCAATAGCAACAGTTTTATATATTAAAAGTTCTACTAGTGGATTAGATAAAGGTATAAAATTATTATCAAATATAAACTTAGCTTTAGCGGCTTTATTATTATTTGGAGCAGCTATTATTGGACCTACTACACACATGATTTCAAACTTCTCAAATGGAATGGGATTATATGTAGAACAATTTATATCTCAAAGTTTATATATGGATCCTACAGGTGAATGGATTGCTCAGTGGAGAGTATTTTATTGGGCGATGTGGATAGCTTGGATACCTTTTGTAGGAATATTTATAGCAAGAATATCTAAAGGAAGAACTATAAGAGAATTTATAATTGGAGTAACTTTGGTACCAGCATTAGCATGTATAGTTTGGTTTTCTGTATTTGGGACATTGGGTACTAATTTAGGATTAGACTTTGCAAAAGATGCAACTATGGTAACTGAAACGGCACTTTTTAAAGTGTTTTCAAATTATCAATTTGGGAATATACTATCATTAGTAGCTATGGTACTATTATGTACATTCTTTATATCATCAGCAGATTCAGCTACTTATGTACTTGGAATGTTTACATCTAATGGAGATTTAAATCCAAGTAATAAAAAGAAAATTACTTGGGGGATAATACAAGCATTACTAGCTTTAGCATTATTAATGTCTGGAGGGCTAGAAACATTACAAACTGTGTCTATAGTTTCTGCATTTCCATTTGCTATAATAATGATAGTGAGTATAGTATCGATAACAAAAGCATTAAAAACAGAATTTAAAGTAGAAAATGAAGTGAAAAAAGAATTTGTAAGCAAAAAGGAATATAATAAGCCTGTAGTTAAAATAAAAAAAGAAGCTTATTAAATATAAAAAGGAGTATCTTAAAATGATCATATAATCAGCTTAAGATACTCCTTTTTTTTATTATTTTTCATAAAGAAACATAGGTACAGATGTGTTAACATGAGTATCTCCAATAACCATAAGTATATCATTTTCTAAAAACTCAATATAAGGGCCAGGAGATATTATAAGTTCTTCACCTCTTTTAATTGCAACAATAGTTCCACCAGTATTTTGCCAAAAGTTAGTTTGGCCTGGTGTTTGACCTATTAATTTACAATTAGATTTTATTAGAAACTCAAAAGGAACAAGCGGATTTATTGTAGATAGTCTACTAGAGTAGTCTACTATTTTATTCATAGTTTCTAAAATTTGAGATTCTAATTGACTTCTTGAGCTAAGAAGTTCTGACAATTGTGATTTATATGAAGAAACATTTGTTATATTTTGATATTTTTTCAAAAAAGATTCAGCTTTACTGCGAGATAGGACAATAATTCCTTTACCTTTTATACTTTCAACAACTTTTAAATCTTCAAGTATTTTCACTGCTCTTCTAATTGTTTCAGGAGATACATTGTATTTTCCAGCAAGTGCAGACCTTCCATGAAGAGTAGTTCCTTCAGCTATATAACCATTACATATATTATTTGCTATATCTATAGCAATTTTTTGATATATAGGCATAGTATACGATTTTTCCATGATTCCTCCAAAATTATATAAATATATTCTAACACTTAAATATTGTATACCTCATGTAAATGGATGTCTATAGCCATTTTATATATATAAAATAATAATTTTCAATTGTTGGCATTTGACAATAATAAAAATAGCTGTTAAAATTTAATTAGCAAATGCCAAAAATAAAAAGGAGTAAAATTTATGAAATTATCAGTTGCATGTGAAGGTAAATTAGTGAGTACACATTTTGGTCATTGTGAAGGATTTTATAATTGTGAAGTACAAGATGGAAAAATAGTAGAAGAAAAGTTTGTTAAAAATCCAGGGCATAAACCAGGGTATTTACCTGCATTTTTAAAAGAACTAAATGTAAATACTATAATATCTGGTGGGATGGGTGAAACAGCGCAACAATTATTTAAACAAAATAATATAGAAGTAGTAGTTGGAGCTCAAGGGAATTTTATAGATGCTATAGAAAAATATATAAATGGAAGTTTAAAATCAACAGGGTTTGTATGTACAGAGCATGAACACGAAGGATACTGCAATAAATAGAATAAAAGGGATTAATTATGGATTATAATTTAGAATATTTAAAAAGGTTAATAAGCAAAAGTGCACATAAAGTAACACCCCAAAAGATATTAATATTAGAAGTTATGATGAGTAGTAGACATCACTTAAGTGCAAGAGGTATATATGACAAGTTAAAAGAAAAAAATATAGGATTTGCTACTATTTATAGATCCTTGAATTTATTTATAGAATTAAACATAATAAAAAAGATAGATATAGACAATATAACTTATTATGAAATGAAGATTTTTAGCAAAAATCCATTTCATATACACTTTAAGTGTTCTAAATGTGATAGTATAATTGATATAAACAATAAAGATATAAATATTGATTATATTGGTATAATAAGAAAAGTTGAATTTGAAGAAAATTTCCAAATAGATGATTCTGATATTATGTTTACAGGTATATGTGATAAATGCAAGGAGGATACTAAATGGCAAGACCAACAAAATTTAGACGGGTAGAATTTTTCCCCGAAGATACATATTTTACACCATTAGATAAGAAAGGGTGCAAAGTAGATGAAATGACTTTAAAGTTAGAAGAACTAGAGGCTATGAGACTTAAAGATATAGAAGATTTAAATCAAGAAGAGTGTGCTAAAAAAATGCAAGTATCTAGACAAACTTTTCAAAATATAATAGATAGTGCTAGAAAAAAAGTTGCTATAGCATTAACTGATGGAAAAGCTATAAAAATTGATGGTGGCAACTATAGAGCAAGCTTTTGTAAGTTTAAGTGCTTTAATTGCGGAGAATTATATGAAATAAATTATGAACAAGATAAACATAAGTGTCCATCTTGTGGATCTGATGAGGTTATATGTAGCAAAAAAGCTGGAATTTGTAAAAAGTGGTGTGATAAGAATAAATAAAACTATCTCAATATATATATTGAGATAGTTTTATTTATATAAATCTAGTCGGCGGTGATTAAGAACAGGAAGTTCATTTCTGACTTTATCGACATAATCAAAATCTATATCACAAATAAAGAAGCCTTCTTTTTCATCTAATTTATTTACAATATCACCCCAAGGAGAAACAACTATAGAGTTTCCAAATGAAATATATGAATCATCATAATTTCTAGCAGGAGCGCATCCTATTGTATAAACTTGGTTATCAACAGATCTAGATTTAAATAATAATTCCCAATGACAAGGGCCTGTTTTCATATTAAAAGCAGCTGGTGTTATAATTGCTTTAGCACCTTCATTGACCATTGTTCTAAATATTTCAGGAAATCTTAAATCATAACAAATGCAAAGTCCAAATTTACCAAACTCAGTATCAAAAACAGTTACATTATTACCTGGAGTTATAGTTTTAGATTCATGAACAAATTTATCGCCTAGTTGCATATCAAATAAATGAATTTTTCTATGCTTAGCTATTCTTACACCATCTCTATTGAATACATAAGATGTATTGTAAATATTATTTTCCTTATCTAACTCCGGCATAGATCCAGCAACTAAATATATATTATTTTCTTTTGCTAAATTAGATAAATATGTAAAAGTATCTCCATTTTCATATTCTGAATATAAAGGAAACTTATGTGTTTCATAAGGGCAACAAAACATTTCAGGAAGTATAACCATATCAACAACATCTTTTGAAATTTCATTTAATATCGATTCTAGATTTTTAAGATTTGTAGATTTATTTTCATGTACACTCATTTGTACGATGGCTATTTTACATTTATTCATATTTGCTTAACCAGCCTTTCATATATTCTATATTATTATCTTAATATAATTTTATATGATATGCCATCTTAATGATATAATATTAATTATATTTAAGTGAGGAAGGAGAATAAAACTATTGAATGATTTTTTAGTTAATATAAATTCAGATATAAAAAGGTGTGAAGAAACACTAAGCGATAATAATTACTTAGAAATTGTTATAGCTATAGAAGAACTTACAGATAAATATAAAGACAGTATTGATGATATAGAACTATCAAATGGTAGGGTATGGAACTTTACAAGAAAAGATCTTGAAGTTTTAATGAGAAATCTTGAACATAAAAGAGATGAAATATTAAATAAATATGTAGATAAGTATATAAATGTAGATAAGTTAATAAGTAGTGTACAGGAAAATATAGAAAGCAATAGCAGTTTAAATAATGAAGAAAAATTTGAGGCAGTCAAAGTAATATATGAAATTAAAAAAATACATGGTGAAAATTTAAACAAATATTTGACTTGGGAAAAATTGAAAAAACATATAAAGTGGAGTTTGACGCAAGATGAAACTATAGGAATGAGCATAGTTAATTTAATTAATGTAATAATAAATAATAAAAAGGACAGCTAACTGTCCTTTTTATTTTATCTACATAGATAGGTGTTTACATCTACTGATTGTATTAATCCTAAATTTGGAGGATTACCTATTGCAAATATAGTATATATTCTGTTAGCTTTAAGGTTTACTTTACTTGAAAGTGCAATATCTCCATTTTCAGATAAAGCTACCTTTATGTCATACATACCAGCAGGTACTTTAATATAGTCAGTGCTCTCTTTAAAATCAAGATTCTCAAATAGAGTAGTGTTATTAGCAAGAATATTAACACTAGGTGCATCAGGAGATAGATGAACAACCCTAAGAGTGGCCTCCTTAGTTGAAGGTACTTCATTTATATCATCTTCTATTAATAGTAGTTCTATATTTTCTAAATTTCCAACGGCTGCTATAGTAAAAATTCTATCATCAGGAACATCTACCATTTTATTTATAACAACAGTAGATGAATCATTTGTAGGTGTTATTTGTATTGTATGCATTCCTTCTTCTAAATAAGAGTAATCAGAAAAATTAGTAAAAGACAAGTCCTCAACTACTAATTGACCATCTATATAAACATCAACTTCTGGTGCATTAGGAGATGCATGAAGAACTCTTACGATAGAACTTCCTTCTTGAGTTTTAAAACAATCCATTTATATAATTCCCCCTTTATAAAATTTACCTCACTTATATAGAGTATGAAAAAGTTTATATATTTGTTCTTACCATAAAAAATAATATAAAAATTAAAAATAGTAGTTAGTATCATTATTATATGGGTATAATAAAAATATAAGAAATTAATATAAAACGTATTAGGAGGATTTAAAATGTCAGAAAAAGTATGCTTATGCAAAGGAATAACAAAAGAAACTATAGTAGATGCAATAAAAAATGGTGCTAATAGTGTTGAAGCAGTAAAGGATGCAACTGGAGCTACAACTGGATTTTGCCATGGTGGAAGATGTAAGGCTACTATTGAAAAATTAATAGAAGAAAATAAATAAAAAATAAAAAATGAAATTAAGATATCGTTTATTCCAAAATGTTTATGGGTAGACGGTATTTTTTTACTAAATTACAATAAAAAAATATGATAGAAGTTAATTTTTTTGGGTATAAATTCTAGTAACTGTTTAATTGTCGAAATATGCAATTAAGTTAAAGTTAATTTAATATTTTACTTTATGAATCAAACAAACACTAAAGGAGATTTAATATGAAACACTTATTTACAGAAAAGGTAGTTCCAATAGAACTAGACAACCCATCTATACAAATTGACTTTGATAAATGTATAAAATGTGGATTATGCAAAAGAGTATGTGAAAATGAAATTGGAGTTAATGGATATTTTGATTTAGAAAAGACTGGTGACATAGCTATATGTATAAACTGTGGTCAGTGCGTGCAAGCTTGTCCTAAAAAAGCCATAACTCAAGTTATTGATGTAGATAGAGTTAAAGAAGCTATAAATGATCCTGAAAAAATTGTTATATTCAGTACAGCTCCAGCTGTTAGAGTTGCACTTGGAGAAGAATTTAATTTAGAAGAAGGTGCTTATGTAGAAGATAAAATGGTTGATGCCTTAAGAAAATTAGGTGGAGACTATGTATTTGACGTAACATTTGGTGCAGATATGACCATAATGGAAGAGGCTAATGAGTTAGTAAGCCGTATAAAAAATGGAAAAGGTAAAACACCACAATTTACAAGTTGCTGTCCATCATGGGTTAAATTTGCGGAAACTTTTTATCCAGAATTAATACCTAATTTATCAACAACAAAGAGTCCAATAGGGATACAAGGTGCTGTTATAAAAACTTACTTTGCACAAAAAGCTAATATAGACCCAGAAAAAATAGTAAATGTTACTATAACTCCTTGTACTGCTAAAAAATATGAAATTGATAGACCAGAGATGAATGCTTCAGCTAAGTACAATAAGTCTGAAAATATGCGAGATAATGATATAATATTAACAACTAAGGAACTTGCACAATGGTTAAGAGATGAAGAAATAGATTTTAATGCTTTAGAAGGATCTAAATTTGATAATATATTAGGTCTTGGTAGTGGAGCTGGTATAATCTTTGGTAATAGTGGAGGAGTTATGGAAGCTGCGGTCAGAACTGTATACAATATACTTACTCATGAGAATCCACACAAAGAATTATTACACTTTAATCCAGTTAGAGGGCTTGAAGATGTAAAAGAAGCAACACTTACTATAGGAGATACTACTTTAAGATTAGCTGCTGTTCAAGGTACTGCAAATGTTAGAACTTTAATAGAAAAATTAAAATCAGGTGAAGTTGAATATGACTTTATAGAAGTTATGACTTGTAAAGGCGGATGTATCGGTGGAGCTGGTCAACCTAAAATGAAAGCTAGAATATCAAATGAAATGAGATTAAAACGTATAGAGGGATTATACGACAAAGATAAGCATATAGCTGTAAAATGTAGTTATGAAAATCCAGATGTAATAAATGTATATAAGGAATTCTTTAAGCAACCTTTATCACATTTATCACATGAACTTTTACACACTACTTTTGAATCTAAACATGATATGCTAGGATTAAAAGACGATAACAATGTAAGTGATATAGGATAAGAGAGTCGTTGTAATATTACTTGTCTAAGTGTACATAAGTAATATTACAACTTTGTCTTATAAAATAGAAGAACAATAAAGTGAAAATTGTGGTATTATTTGGTTATAAGCAAAAATATAAACATATAATACCACAATATTACTAAATATCTTTAAACTATAAATAGTCTTAATATTAGAGGAATTAATGTTTAAATATAGTATTTAAGATAAAATACTCATTTTAAATATTATGTTTGGATATTGATTTTATAATAATTAAAATTGAGGTGAATTTATGGATGTTAAAGCGATTATAGAAAAACTATATAAAACTAATGATGCAACAAAAGAAGAATTATTGTACTTATTAGATAATATAGATGATGAATCAAAGAAACTGTTAATGAAAAGAGCTCATGAAACTAGGATGAAACATTATGGAAATAAAGTTTACATGAGAGGTCTTATAGAGCTAACAAGCTTCTGTCAAAAAGATTGTCTATACTGTGGATTAAGAAGACACAACAAAGAAGCACAAAGATATAGATTAAACTTAGATGAAGTACTTGAATGTGTGCGAAAAGGTGATAAATTAGGCTATAAAACTTTTGTATTACAAGGTGGAGAAGATGCATATTTTACAGATGAAAAAATTATAGAAATTATTAAGGCTATAAAAAGTGAATTCCCACATAATGCAATAACTTTATCATTAGGAGAAAGAAGCTATGAATCGTATAAAAAACTATATGATGCAGGTGCTGATAGATACCTATTAAGACATGAAAGTGCTAGTAAAGATCTATATGAAAGCATACATCCAGGAGAACCTTTTGAAAAACGTAGAAATTGTTTGAAGAATTTAAAGGAAATAGGGTATCAATCTGGGGCAGGATTTATGGTTGGAATTCCAAATCACACTAATTCAGATTTAGTTAATGATTTGAGATTTGTAAAAGAATTTGAACCAGCAATGTGTGGAATAGGACCTTTCATACCACATAAAGATACACCTCTTAAAGATTATGAACATGGAAGTTTAGAAACAACAGTTATATGCTTAAGTATAGTAAGATTATTACTACCAAATGTACTATTACCAGCAACTACTGCACTTTCTAGCATTGATAAACATGGTAGAGAAGAAGGATTAAAGGCTGGTGGAAATGTAATAATGCCAAATTTATCGCCTATGTCTGTAAGAGAAAAATACTCTTTATATGATAATAAAGCATATATATTAGATGAAGATGCAGAATATCGCGTTATGATAGAAAAAAAGATAAATGAAGCTGGATTTGAGATAGAAGTGAGTAGAGGAGATAATCCTGAATTTATTAAATAATAAAGGAGATTGTATTATGTTTATAAATCATGAAGAAATATATAATATATTAGAAGAAACTAAAAATCCATCAAATGAAGAAATTAAAGAAGTTTTAAGTAGAGCAAAAAAAAGAGAAGGATTATCATATAAAGATATAGCTATTTTATTACAAGCAGAAGATGAAAAAGATTTATCAGAAATATATTCTTTAGCAGGTGAGATAAAAAGAGATATATATGGGAAAAGAATAGTTGTATTTGCACCTCTTTATGTAAGTGATTACTGTGTAAATAACTGTGTTTACTGTGGATATAGAAGAGACAATGAGTTCTGTAGAAGAAGATTAACTATGGATGAAGTTGCAGAAGAAGTTAAAATTTTAGAACAAATGGGACATAAAAGATTAGCACTTGAATTAGGTGAAGATCCAGTAAATGCTCCTATTGATTATGTTTTGGAATGTCTAGATACTATATATAAAACTCAAAATGCAAATGGGGAAATAAGAAGAGTTAATGTAAATATAGCAGCTACAACTGTAGAAAATTATAAAGCATTACATGAAAAAGGGATAGGAACATATATATTATTCCAAGAAACATATCATAAGCCGACTTATGATAATATGCACCCGAAATCATTAAAGGGGGATTATAACTATCATTTAACTTCATTTGATAGAGCTATGGAAGCTGGAATTGATGATGTAGGAGCAGGGGTACTATTTGGACTAGCAGACCCAAGATTTGAAGTCTTAGCACTTATGATGCATAATGCTCACTTAGAAGAAAAATTTGGGGTTGGATTCCACACAATATCAGTCCCAAGACTTCAAGAAGCAACAGGGGTTACTCTTGAAAACTATCCAAACTTATTAGATGATAATATGTTTAAAAAGATTGTTGCAATACTTAGAATAGCAGTACCATTTACAGGCCTTATATTATCAACTAGAGAAACTGCAGCTATGAGAAAAGAGTTATTACGTTATGGAGTTAGTCAAATTTCAGCAGGATCATCAACTGGAGTTGGAGGATATAAGGATAGAGAAGAAGGAAAAGAGAGTAAACAATTTAAAACAAACGATGAGAGAAGTCCAATAGAAATATTAAAAGAACTTTTAAGTGATGGATACATACCAAGCTACTGTACTGCTTGTTATAGAAAGGGAAGAACTGGAGATAGATTTATGCAACTTGCTAAATCAGGAAGCATTAAATATGTCTGTGAGCCTAATGCATTAATGACATTGCTTGAATTTACATTAGATTATGGAGACAAAGAGTTATATGATAAAGCGCAAGCAATTATAAGCACGGAAGTAGAAAATATTGAAAGAGAAGATATAAAAGAAAGAACTAAAGAGAGTATGGAAAAAATGAAAAAAGGAGAAAGAGATTTCTACTTATAGGAGGTATATATGAACATTACTCCAAATGCAAATAGAAAACATATAGGAATATATGGAAACACTAATAGTGGAAAATCTTCACTTATGAATAAAATTTTAGGGCAAGAGGTATCATTAGTATCTAGCGTAGAAGGAACAACTACTGATCCAGTTCAAAAAGCTATGGAACTAATACCATTTGGACCTATACTTTTGATAGATACAGCAGGACTTGAAGATAAAAGTGAACTTGGATCAGTTAGAATTAAAAAAAGCTATGAATATTTAAAAAGATTAGATTTTGCTATATATGTAGTAGATGGAAAGCATATAGATTTTGACACTTATAAAGTTTGGAAAAAAGAAGCTAATAAATATAATGTAAAACATATAGTTGCTGTAAATAAAATAGATTTATTAACTGAAGAAGAAATAAGCAGTATTAAAAAATTGTTCAATGATGTTATTTTTACTTCTGTAAAAGATAATAAAGGAATAGAAACTTTAAAAGAAGAACTTATAAAAAACTTAGAACAAGAAGAAGAGGATAAACCTATAGTTGGAGACTTACTTCCATATGGATCTAAAGTTGTTTTAGTAGTACCTATAGATTCTGAAGCTCCAAAGGGAAGGATAATTCTTCCTCAAGTTCAAGTTATAAGGGATTGTTTAGATCATGGTATAAAAACTTATGTAGTAAGAGATACAGAACTAAATGAGGCTATTAATGAATTACATGATATAGATCTTGTTATAACAGATTCTCAAGCTTTTAAAGAAGTTGAATCCATAATTCCTAAAGAAATGAACTTAACTAGCTTTTCGATATTATTTGCAAGACAAAAAGGTGAGTTGAGTGAGTTTTTAGAAGGAACAAAAAAACTAAACACTTTAAAGCCAAACGATAAAGTTCTTATATGTGAAAGCTGTACACATAATGTATCTCATGAAGATATAGGAAGAGTAAAAATACCTAGAATGCTTAAAAAAATAGCTGGCGGAGATATTAATATAGAATATAAAGTTGGATATGATTTTGATGAAAGTATAGAAGAGTATGACCTAATAATTCATTGTGGAGCATGTATGGTAAATAGGAAGAGTGTAATAAATAAAATAAATACTTGTAAAGAAAAAAATATACCTATAACTAATTATGGTATGGTTATAGCTTATTTTACCGGGATATTAGATAGATCTGTAAGTATATTTAAATAAAAAAATGGTGAGCTTATATAAAATAATGCTCACCATTTTTTATTTAAATATATTAATCTTGTATATACTGTCTAATTACACCATAAGAAGTTATTTTATTAAAATCTGGATATGTGGATATAAATCTTACAAAAATAGGTGTATTTTTAAGTATAGGTCTATTATTTAAAAATTCAATATCTCCATTAACAATTGAACTTATTGTTAGAGGCATTTTAGCTAAAAACTGGTCATATCTTTCTTTAGAAGTTGAAAAATCATAATCACCAATAAAGGCAAATAAGTTCAGTTGATATACATCCTGAACGAACCAAAACCATTGACCATAGATTATATCAGTACTTACTGTACTAAGGTCAAGATCTTCAAATTCAGGTCCTATAATTACATCAATTACTTTAGAATTATCGTTGTGTTCTACTGTGTATCTTCTAAAGCGAACTGGTTCAGTACTTGTATAAGGTTCTCTGATTATAACATTAACATTTGCATAATTAAAATCAACCATTAAAATCACATCCTCAAATATTTATGTAATTTATTATATTTAGAAAGATAAAAAATGTGATAAAAGTATGCATATGATAGGAAAAGATAAAAATTAATATATATTAAAAAATTAACACTTATACATTAATACTTAATAATAATATACATACATATATAAGGTTAAGTAATATATTATTAGTAAATAAAAATTTTTAGCATATGGTTAGGAGGGATTAATATAGAATATGAAGTTATAGTTAAATATAACTCAGATGTAAAGCGACTAGAAAATGAATTAAATGTATTTATAGAAATTTTAAGCCCAATATACGCTATAATAACGTCAACTAGCCAAGCAGATTTAGATAGATTAATTGATTATCCTGAAATTGAATATATAGAAAAACCATTTATACTAGAAGCTCAAGATATACAAAGTTTTTCAAGTACAGGCATAACTTCATTTAAAAATAATAATAATTTAAATGGAGATGGTACTATTTTAGGCATTATAGACTCGGGTATAGACCATACTCTTCCGATATTTAAATTTGAAGATGGAAGATCAAAAATATTATATTATTGGGATCAGTCAATCGATGGGAATCCGCCTAATGGATTTAACCATGGAACTGTATATACATCTGAAAACATAAATGAAGCTCCAGTACAAACTACGAGCGTGCATGGGACTCATGTTGCAGGAATTGCAGCAAGTATTGCGAATAAAGCAAGTATAATTGCGGTTAGAGTTGGAAGGCGACAAGTAGATACATTTTCAAAAAGTACTGAATTTATGAGAGCTATAAAATTTATATTAGATAAATCTTTAGAATTGAAAATGCCTGTTGCTATTAATATTAGCTATGGAAGTAATGAAGGATCTCATAAGGGATTATCATTATTTGAAAGGTATATTGATGATATGAGTTTGTTTTGGAAAAATAATATAGTTGTAGCTGCAGGTAATAATGCATCAAAAGGAAGTCATAAAAGAATTCAATTAAAAAATGGAGAATCACAAGAAGTTGAGTTTGTTGTAGGTGAAAATGAAAAAATTTTAAATTTAAATATTTGGCCAAATTATGTAGATGAATTTTCAGTTTTATTAAGAAATCCATCAAATAGAAACTCACAGGAACTTTCTCAACAAAATCCAAACATAAATAATAGATTAGGAACAACTACTATAAATGGAGTATTCTATGAAATACCACCTTATTCATTATTAAGAAGAGTTACAATACAAATGAGTTCTGCTCTTCAAATTACTCCTGGAATATGGACTCTAGTTTTTAGACCAAAAGATATAGTAGAAGGAAACATAGATATATATTTACCTACATCTGAAGGGTTATCAAAGGATACTAGGTTTTTAGAACCCAGTGAAATTTTAACAGTAACTGTACCAGGTACAGCAAGCCAAGTTATAACAGTGGGAAGTTTCAATTCTAGAACTGATGTAAGATCATCATTTTCTGGAGAAGGAGATTTTGCAAATGGAGTATATAAACCGGATGTACTTGCTCCAGGGGAGGATATACTTTCATACCTTCCAGGAGGAAGCATAGGAGCTTTAACAGGAACTAGTATGGCTACACCTCATGTAACAGGAGTATGCTGTCTTTTGATGCAATGGGGGATAGTAGAAGGTAATGACCCATTTTTATATTCTCAAAAAACTAAATCAATGATAAATAGGAGCGCAAAAAGGAGTGATAATAGAGTGTACCCAAATTCTTCTTACGGGTATGGACTTTTGAATTTAAATAATTTAGATCTACAATATTTATCTAGAAGTTTAGATAAAAATGGAAACTATAGATTAGAAGATAACATATCAGAAGCTATATTAGTTACACATTCACCTGAATTTACTAGAGAAATAGCTAATTTTCCATATCCATATAGCTTAATTAATTTAAGTGAGGTATACACATTAATGTTCTTTGAAAGTTTAAAGAGAGAATATATAGAAGCTATATTAAGGTTAGAATCTGTATATATAATAGAAAATGTTGTACCTATAACACCATTAGGTCAGATAACTAGAGGAACTGAAAATGGAGTAACGGCTAAAGAAGATATAGGTGTTAACTTTTTTAAAACAAACCCAAATCTAACATTACTTGGAGCAGGAACTTTAATAGGAATAATAGATACTGGGATAGATTATCTACATAAAGATTTTATTTACCCAGATGGTACGAGTAAAATAAGATATTTATGGGATCAAAGTAAAGATGGAAAACCTCCAAAGGGATTTTTCATAGGAACTGAGTATACTAGAGAAGATATTAATAAGGCTATAAATGAAAATGACAGTAGCTTATCTGAAGATGAAGTAGGACACGGAACTATGATTAGTGGAATATGTGCAGGTCTTGGAAGTATAAAGAAAGAATATGAAGGTATTGCACCAGAAGCAGAGCTTGTGGTTGTTAAATTAGCGAAAGTGAATGGATTTTATACAAGTGCTATGTTAGAAACTGCAATTTCATATGTATATGAGATTGCAAAAAACACGCAAACTCCAACTATAATAAATGTATCTATGGGAAGTAATTTACTAGCTGGTTACGCAAGCAATATAAAACCTAAAAAAACATATTTTTCTAATGGAATATCGATAGTAGCAGCGGGAAATGAAGGAAATACACAAACTCATATTTCTGGTCATATTAATAGATCAGGAGAGATAGTAGATGTAGAAATAGAGATAGTAGAAGATGAAAAAAATTTAATCATGGAAATTTGGATGAGTAGACCAGACAGGATAAATCTAATAGTTATATCTCCAAGTGGAGAGGAAAGTAAAATTGTTGATTTATCAAATTATGACGAGGTTAAAGGTATATTTGATTTAGAAAATACTCAATATCTTATAAGATATTCATATCCAACTAGCTATTCAGGGCAAGAACATACTACGGTAACATTAAAAAATGCTAAAAAAGGGATTTGGAAGTTAAGGTTAGAAGGAGCTTATATATCTAGTGGGCTATATAATATATATTTACCGAATAGGGTTTTTTTAAATCCTGGAACTAAATTTAAAGAATCAAATCCAGCATATACTATAAATTATTTAGCTGTCAGAGATGATGTAATAACTATTGGAACGTATGATTCCACTAATAAAAGTATATGGCCAGCATCATCAAGAGGACCTAATATTACAGATACAATGAAGCCTGATGTAGTTGCTCCTGGAGTAAATATAATAGCTCCATACCCTAAAAATACATATGCTACTGTTACTGGAAGTTCGGCTGCTGGAGCGCATGCTTCTGGAGTGGTATCACTATTTTACCAGTATACTATAGCTGAAGATTTTTACAGAAATAAAGGTTTTATGCAAAAAGTTAGAACTTATATGCAAGGTGGTGCAACTAGGCTTAAAAGTGTTGAATATCCAAATACTACGTCTGGATATGGTATTTTGGATTTTAGAGGTATGTTTGAGCAATTAAAGTAGGAGGGATTCTGTGATTGATGAAAAGTCTTTTTTTATACTTTATACTGGCGATATAAAAAAATCATTTGAAGAAAATAATATAGATAAATATGTAATTTTAAATGATGAATTAGCAACTATATATGTTCCATTGGATTTTCAGGCAGAAATTCTTGATACTATTAGAAATATAGAATGGTGGCAAAAATCACAACCAATGGCATCGCTAATAGAATTAAATAATAATTTAAGTAATGGAGAATCGGTACTTTCAGCAGTTGGAGGTGATTATGTAGAAAGTAATCCATATTTAAATGTTTCAGGAGAAAATATTTTGGTTGCAGTAATAGATTCTGGAGTAGACTACTTACACAAAGATCTAATAGACGATAATAATAGTAGTAAAATATTATACTTATGGGATCAAGAAAATAATAGCAAAAAACCTCCAGAAGGAATGATATTTGGGAGTGAATTCAATAGAGAAGAAATAAATAAAGCTATACAAAATCAAGATAACAGTTTGAGTAAGGATAATACGGGAACAGGTACTATGGCTTGTGGTATCATAGCTGGTCAAGGTAATATAAACAGAGAGTATAGAGGAATTGCAAGAGGTGTAGATTTAATAGTTGTAAAATTAAGAGAATATAAAGATATATACTATAAAGGAAAAACAAGTTATGAAATGTCTGATTTTGTAGCGGCATTAACTTATGCTTTTAATATATCAATTAAAGAAAATAAGCCTTTAATAGTAAATTTTACAGTAGGAACAATATCATCTATAAATATAGAAGCTGCTATAATTGAAAGTTATGGAATACTAGAGAAATCCGGCATTGTTTTGGTTAGTGGAGCTGGGAATGAAGGAAATACAGATATACACTTTGCCGGAACATTAAAAGATGTAGATTCATATAGAGACGTATCAATACAAAATGGGAATAATACTAATTTAGATATAGTAATAAGAGGCAAGGGACCAGATAAGTTTTTTTTACAATTAATATCGCCATCAGGTGATATTAGCCAAATAATAAGGTATGCACCAGATGATAGAATTTATAGAGGTAGATTTTATATAGAAAAAACATCTTATATTGTTTTAAATAAATTTCCTTGGTTAGAATCAGGAGATCAAAGAATTGAAATTAACTTAATGGATATAAAGCCTGGGATTTGGACCTTAAGGTTAAGCCCTGAATTTATTATTCATGGAGATTTTGATGTATATTTACCTAATAAAGCATTAATAGATAAAACCACTAGATTTACAGATTCAAAGTCTAATGCAACTATAACTAAGTTAGGGCTTGCAAGCTCAGTTATAACTATTGGAACGTATAATGATAAAACTAATAGTTTGTGGATTGGATCATCAAAGGGAAATTTAAGTGGAAGTAGAGTTAGACCGGATATAATAGCACCAGGTGTTGATATAATATCAACATTTAACTACAATGAATATAATACAGCTACTGGAACTGGAGTAAGTAGTTCAATTGTATGTGGATCATTAGCACTTATAATGCAATATTTAGAAGAAGAGAGCAGAGTACCTAAACTATCTCTTTTTACAGAGCCTTTAAGAACTTATTTAATGATAGGCGCAACTAGACAAGAAATATACACATACCCAAATATTTCACAGGGTTATGGAATTTTTAATCTCAGAGATACTTTTAGACAAATTGCTAGGAATTTATAAAGAAAGGTGTATACGAGTAAACGTTCACCTTTCTTATTTTTATTGTAATAAAAAAATTTAGATAAACGTAAAAAAATGTGGAAAATGTTATCCTAGATGTGTTATAATCTGACAGGTCATAATAAATTTTTATAAAAAGGGAGAAAGAAGATGTTAAATGCAATTTTAGGATTACTAGCAGTTATAACAGCTGGGTTTTCAACAGTCTATGTAAAAGACTTTAAACAACATAGGGATAAAAGTAAAAATAAAATATTCAAGACAGGTATATTTATAGGATTTATAACTGACTTTTTAGATGCTATAGGGGTAGGATCTTTTGCAACAACTACAGGAATATTAAAGTTAAATAAACATATTAACATTCCAGATAAACTATTACCAGGGACTTTGAATGTTGCACATGCACTGCCTATGATAGTTCAAGCGTTTATGTCATTAAACTCAATAAGTGTGGATTTAATAACTTTAGTGAGTATGATTATAGCAGCGGTAGCAGGATCTTGGATTGGAGCTGGAATTATATCTAAATTACCAGAAAAAAAGGTACAATTAACTATGGGAGTAGCGTTAGTTGGAACTGCTATACTGATAATACTAGGACAAGTTGGATTAATGCCAGCTGGAGGAGATGCGATGAGTCTTAGTGGATCAAAATTAGTTATAGGTATAGTAGGAAACTTTATTTTAGGAGCTCTTATGACAGCAGGTATAGGATTATATGCACCATGTATGGCAATGGTTGCATTACTTGGTATGAACCCTAAGGCTGCATTTCCTATAATGATGGGAGCATGTGCATTTGTAGGACCAATAGCTAGCACAAAGTTTGTAAAAGAACAAGCGTATGAGAGAGAAATATCTATGGGTATAACTATAGGTGGAGTAGTTGGATCTATATTAGCATTGCTATTTGTTACAAACATGCCTGTATATTGGTTAAAATGGTTAGTAGTAGCTGTTGTAAGTTACACTGCTGTAACTATGTTTAAAGCAGGGCTTAGTAAAGATGAAACTTTAGAACTTGAACAAGTAAGTTAATATAAATTTAAATTTTAAAAGCATAAAACTTAAGGAACTTAAGTTTTATGCTTTTTTTAATTTAAAAAATTAAAATAGTGGGTATAAGTTATATATATTAATAATATGAGCAGAATAATTAACAACAAACTTTAAGCAAGAAAGAGGAAAAGCTATGAAAAGAGAAGACAAAGAACGTGTACCATTTGAAGGTAATTTATATGAAAATTTATTTATACCTAAAAAAACTCCATATGAAGATTTATTCACAGGTGGAGTAATCGAGGAATTATCAGATGATACTCCATATTCATTTGTACATCCAAATAGTGATGAAGTAAAAGAATTATTACAAAAAAACAGGGGCGAAAAATAGATTAGAAATTTATAAAATAGACAAAATTAAAAACAGGGAATAGATAATTTATTTAAAGAGGCAGACTGTTGTGTAATAGTCTGTCTTTTATTGTCGAAATGATAGACCACACTGTAAAAACATGTTATAGTGTGTATTGATAAAATTTAGGGGAGAGAAATATGTTAGGAATTAGTAAAAGTAAAAAATTTGAGGCTAGCAATAAATTAGCAACAATATTAACAATAGGGATATCAGCTTTTTTAGTTGTATTTTATATATTAAGTTTAATATACATATTCAAATATAATTTAATTTTAATGATAAAACCAGAAGATTTTATAAGAATTTTTAATATAGTCTTAGCTTTTTTAGCCACAGTAAGTTGTATACTATGTTACAATAGTACAAAAAAAGAAGAATTATTTATAGTTTCTCTAATGTATATGATATTTGTAATAGATATAACGTTAGGGGTGTTTGACAATTTAACTTTAAAAAATACTATTATAAGTATGAAGGGGTATATAGCTATATCTACTTCATTAATGAGAATATCTATAATTTTAATAGCAACATTACCTTTAAAAAAGGTAAGAACATTTATTATAGAAAATAAGATTTATTCTATATTAATAGTTGTTTTAAGTGCAACTATATTTGGATATTTAGAAAGTAAAAGTATTATATTTCCAATAAGGAAAGAAACAGATTTTTTTATTTTTTACAATATTATGCTAATTTTTGTTTATAGTATAACTAGTACTATTTTATTCAAAAAGAGTATAAAAGAAAGAGATTACACATACTCCGTTATTGGAGCTAGTATAATGATGTTTTTAGTTAAGGCATTTTATGCTATAGTGGGAGCAAGAATACCTATAATAGAAATTAAATTCATATCAATATCAATAACATATATGTCATTTATAATACTTATAGTAGGCTTGTTTTTAGAAACAACTATAAGTATAAAGAAAAAGAAAGAATTAGAGGAAGAGAAAAAAATATTTTATAATCTTGTAGAAGAAAATAAAGCAAGTTGCATATACATAAGTGATATGTGTGGCAAAGTGATTTATTCTAATAAAAAAACAAAAGACTATTTCTTTGGAAATGATGATTATAAAAACGCTGCACTAACCGAAAGAATTGAACTTGCTATGGCTACTATAGATAAAGATGTTATGAAAACTATAGAAGATAGTGTTAAACAAAATGGATGTTGGAATGGAAAAATTGAAATAAATGATGGTAAAAATATTATTGATTGTGGGATTCAAAAAATTATAGATTCAAGTTTAAAAGGTATTGATGAACATGGAGAAACTGCTAAATTAGTAGTTACATTTAATGATATAACAGAAGAACATAGAATGGAAAAATACATATCAGAATATGAAAAAATCAAAGATCATGAGAAGTTAAAAAATGAATTTTTTGCTAATATAAGTCATGAATTAAGAACTCCTTTAAATATATTTTATTCAACCACTCAATTGTTAGATGCAAAATCATACAATGAAGACGTTGATTTTAGACAAGTGTATTCTACATATAGACAAAGTTTAAAAACTAATTGCCAAAGAATGTTAAGACTTATAAACAATATGGTTGATATAACCAAAATTGACGTTGGATATACAAAGCCAAATATGAAAAACTGTGATATAGTAAGGTTGATTGAAGAGATAACTATGTCAGTTGTAATATATGCAAAACAAAAGGGTATAAATATAATATTTGATACAGATGAAGAAGAAAATATTATAAAATGTGATCCAGAAATGATAGAAAGAGCAATTTTGAATTTAGTATCTAATGCTATAAAATTTACAAAGCCAGATGGCAATATATTTGTAAATATACATATAAATAAGGAATGGGTTCAAATAATTGTAAAAGATGATGGTGTTGGGATACCTATACATATGCAAGATTTAATATTTGAAAGATTCGTACAAGCAGACAAATCATTGACTAGAATGAATGAAGGAAGCGGAATTGGGTTAAGTATTGTAAAAGCTATGGTTGAGTTAAACGAAGGCGAAATATACTTAGAGAGTGATGGAGAAAACGGAGCAGAATTTGAGATTTTATTACCTAATAAAAAGTTATTAGGCGATATTATTGAAGATGAGACCAAAGATTATAAAGTAGACGTTCAAAAGATTGAATTAGAACTTTCTGATATATATGAGTTATACTAAAAATTTGGCAAATATTGTTAAAATAAGGGGATTAGTATATAATATAAAATATAAATTCTATTAATAGCTTTGAAAGGAAAGTATATGGGGAAAATTAGTTTATTTAATAAATTTAATATATTTGTATTACTTAATATATTACTATTTGCATATTCAACATTAGATATATATTCAAATAGTAATAATATAACATTTAATGATTTTAATATAGATCAAGGCATAAGCCAAACAACCATAGAATCTATTTTTCAGGATAGTAAAGGATATGTATGGCTAGGTACAAATGATGGATTAAATAAATTTAATGGATATGATTTTAAAGTTTATAATTATGAAGAAGATGAAAATAGTATTAGCAATAACTTTATAACTGATATAAAGGAAGATAAAGATGAAAATATATGGATAGCGACTATAGATGGAGTAAATAAATTAGATCAAAAAAGCGGCAAGTTTACAAATTATTTAAAGGAAAATAATTTGATTTCAAGTGAGAATGCAACGGATATACTAATTACAAAAGATAATAAAATATTAGTTACAACAGATGATGGACTAAATATATACAATTCTAAAAAAGACAGATTTGATAGGATTTTATCTAAAAAAAATGATTTAGCAAGTCAGTTTATATATTGTATTGATGAAGATAAAGAAGGCAATTTATGGCTGGGAACAAAATTAGGTGTTAGCAAAGTATCTAAAGATTTTAAGCATATTAAGAATTTTACTATAGACAAGTCAGATATGAGTAAAAATGAGATTTACAATGTTTTTTGCGATGATGAAGATGGATATATATGGGTTGGAAGTGCTAACTCGGGATTATATAAGATAAATACTAAAACAAACCAAATAACTAGTTATAAATGTGATCCTTTTGACGAAAATTCAATTCCCTGCTACTCAATTGGAGCAATAAAAAAAGATAGCAAAGGTAATTTGTGGATTGGGACGTCTAAGGGTCTTGCCCTTTATAATAAGGAAAAAAATAACTTTGATATATACACGCATAAAATATATGATAAGAATAGTTTAGTTAATAATGATGTTAAAAGTTTAATGGAAGATAGCAATGGGCTTATATGGGTTGGAACATATTCGGGATTAAGTGTATTTGATGCCGAAAGTAAAATTAAGCATTATAAGGCTGGTCAAGATAAAGATTATTTATTAAGTGAAAATATAGTCCATGGCATATATGAAGATAATGATGGAGATTTATGGGTGGGTACAAATTCAAAGGGAGTAAATATAATAGATAGAAAAAAGAACAAATCTGTATATTTAAATACCAAAACAGAAAAAAGATTTATAAATGATTCGGTAAATGATATAACTGGAAAAGGAAATCAAATATATATAGCTACTGACGGAGGTCTTATAGAAGTAAATAAATCTAACAATGAGATAAGTCATTATGGAGTAGCAGATGGATTAGTTAATGATAGAGTAAAAGATATTTTACTAGATAGTAAAGGCTATTTATGGATGGGTACTGCAGATGGAGTTAGTATATTAGATACTAAGACAAAAAAGTTTATAGATATAAATAAGTACATAAATAAAGGGCAAGAGAGAAATAAGTATGTAAGATATGTATTTGAAGATAGTGAAGGTAATTACTATTTAGGATTTTTAAGAGATGAAGGATTGTGTAAAATAGATCCTAAAAATAAAACTATAAAGTTTTATAAAAACAACAAGCAAGATAAATATAGTTTAAGTAATAACTATGTAAGATATATAAATGAAGATAGTCATGGCAATATTTGGGTAGGGACTAGTTATGGGTTAAACAAACTTGATAAAGAAACTGAAAGATTTGAAAGATATACTACTAAAGATGGTATAGCCAATAATACTATTTATGGTGTTTTAGTAGATGATGAAAATGATATATGGATAAGCACTAATAAAGGATTATCAAAAATTAACAGCTTGAATAATAAAGTACAAAATTTTAGTGTTACAGACGGGCTTCAAGGAAATGAATTTAATGGGAATGCAGCTTACAAAAGTAAAAGTGGAGAACTTTTCTTTGGAGGTGTAAATGGATTGAATTCATTTTATCCAGAAAAAATTATAAAATCAGATAAAAAGCCTAAAATATTATTTGATACGTTTATTGTAAACAATAAGGAATATAACAATATAAATGAAATGAAATTTAGCGAGAGTACAGACACTATAACTATTAAGTTTTTTACTCCAGATTACTCAAATTATAAAAATACAACATATGAATATAACTTAGATGGAAGTAGTGGAAATGCAGTTAGAACAAAAGATAATTATGTAACTTATAATGATTTACCTCCAGGTAAATATAGATTTAGAGTTAAAGCTATTGATACAAGTGGAAATGTAAGTGATGAAAATTATGTAACATTTACTATAAAACCTCCAATATGGTTAAGTTGGTATGCAGTAATTATATATATATTAATAGGACTTGGACTTATAGCTAATCACAAGCGCAAGATGAAAAAATTAGATAAATTAGTTCAAAAGAAAACTTTAAGATTAAGAGAAGAAATGGAGAAAAATAATGTTTTATTAAAAAGAAACATAAAACTAGAACAAAATAAGAATAGCTATTTTGTTAACTTATCTCATGAGCTTAGAACGCCTCTTAATGTAATAAGCAGTACTAATCAATTGATTTTAGGATTACTGAAAAAAGATGGACATATAAAAGAAGAAAATTTAAGTCATCATATAGATGTGTCTCAAAGAAACTGTAAAAGACTTTTAAATTTAATCAATAATATAGTAGATAGTGCTAAGTTGCAAAATGATATGTACATAGTAACATTAGAAGAAACAGATATAGTCTACCTAGTTGAAGAAACAGCATTGACTTTAAAAGATTATGTAAGAACTAAGGGGATTGAGCTAATTATTGACCCTGAAATAGAAGAAAAACTTATAAGATGTGATAAATATGAAATTGAAAGATGTGTTGTTAACTTAGTAGGAAATGCAGCTAAGTTTACACCAGAAGGTGGAAGTATAACTATAACTATAAAAGATTTAGAAGAAAAAGTTATGATAAGTGTTTTAGATACAGGTGTAGGAATAGAGGAAAAATATCATAAGCTTATATTTGATAGATTTAACCAAGTTGTAGAGGAAAATAATAAGGTAAAGCGTGGAAGTGGATTAGGACTTACTATAACTAGTCAAATAGTTAAGTTACATAAAGGCGAAATATATGTTGAAAGTAAAATTGGTAAAGGTAGTAATTTTGTTATAATACTTCCTGTAAATCCTAATGAATACAATTATAAAAGTAAAAATATATAAATTCTTAAAATGGTGAATACAAAAAAGTATTCACCATTTTTGTTAAAAAAAGTAAAAAATATTTACAAGTTAATGAAATTATGATATATTATTTACATAAGTTAATGAAATACGGAGAGGTGTCCGAGTGGTTTAAGGAGCTGGTCTTGAAAACCAGTGACTCCGAAAGGGGCCGTGGGTTCGAATCCCACCCTCTCCGCCAGTTTTAAAAGTACCTGATATTGAAGGTGCTTTTTTTGTATTTATAAAACTATATATTTGAATATTCTTTATTATAAAACATAAAATAATTAAAATTAAGAATGTAAGAGAGGTATATAGATATGAGAAAAAAAGAGAATAATGACACTAAGAAAAATATAAAAGAAGTAACAATGTACGAAAGTATGAATTTTAATGATATAGATAGTTTAAGTGGAGATATGGACAATACTCTTACAAATTTATTTTTATCTTTAAATTCGGATAACATTAAAAAGAAAACTAAAAAACATAAATAAAAATATATAAGACCTGTAAATTCAGGTCTTATATATTTTAAAATCGAAGGTAGGTGAAAGTATGAAAGTAAGTACAATTAAGAGTATTATTTTAAATAATACAGAAAAAAATAGACATAATTCTGGAGTTGCAATTTATAAAAATAACTTAGTGAGTGAGAGCTATATAAAAAAAGAAAATGATAATATAAATTTTTATGCTGCAGTTGGGAATGAAATGTTTAATGAAAAAAATAATTCTTTAATAACTATAAGTGAAAAAACTAATAGAATAGTTTCAACTAGCTGTGATTGTAATGATTGGCTAAATAAAAGCATGGAAAGTAATACATTTGTCTGTAAGCATATAGTTGCGGCTATTTATAAGTGTATAGATGATCTTACAAATAAGAAGAATAATATAAAAAGCACTCAAAATAAACTTAATAATAATGAAGTATCGTATGCTAGGGCTAAAGTAGCATATAAGTTTGATTTAGATGAAGATAATAATTTGAGATTTTCTTTTAATATAGGAAACCTAAATAGAAAAAGATATAATGAGATATTTAGTGCATACAAAGAAAATAAACGCCTATATAGATTGAAAGAGTCTATATACTTGGATTTACATAATAAAGATATACAGGAATTATTAGAACTTATTGATACGTTAGGAATTCCAGTTGAAGCAGATGATTTTAAAGTTGAAAATAGCAAACTTTTGTATATGGACAATTATATAAAAGAAAATAATCTTAATTTTATATCGGGAAAAGAATACATAGATAAAATAATGTTTGGATTTAATAAAAAAAGAAATTGCGAGATTCCGCAAAATATTGAAAATATATTAAGAGAATATCAATTAGAAGGGGTTAACTGGTTCAATAGTATCAGTAACTATAACTTTGGAGGGATTTTAGCGGATGAAATGGGTCTTGGAAAGACACTACAAACAATTACATTTATTAATAGTCAAAAAAATTCGAAAAGTATAGTAGTAACGCCTACATCACTTATACATAACTGGAAAAATGAAATTGATAAGTTTGCTCCAAATTTGAAGGTAGGAATAGCATATGGAGATAAAAAATCAAGAGAATTAATAATTGAAAATTATAGAGATTATGATGTCGTTCTAACTACTTATTCTACAATTAGAAATGACTTTGAGAAGTATAAAGACAAAAAATTTGATTATATGTTCATAGATGAAGCTCAAAATATAAAAAATCCAGATGCTATAGTAACTAAATCCATAAAGAGCATTAGTGCTAATGCTAAGTTTGCCTTAACAGGGACTCCGTTAGAAAATAACTTATTAGAACTTTGGTCTATATTTGATTTTATAATGCCTGGGTATTTATATGATAAAAAGGAGTTTCAAAATAAATTTGTAGATGGAGATATTAAGAAATTAAAAAAATTAATAAAACCTTTTATATTAAGAAGAACAAAAAAAGAAGTTATAAAGGAATTACCAGACAAAATAGAAAAGAAATTTATTGTAGAATTAAATAAAGAACAAAAGAAAATATATAATATTTACAATAAAAATGTAATAGAAAAATTAGAAAATACTAAATATGAAAATGATAAAATAACAATATTTTCATATTTAACTAAACTAAGACAACTATGTCTTCATCCTAAGACCTTGCTAAAAGACTATACGGGTAAAAGTTCTAAAATTGATATTTGTATAGAAATTTTAAATGAAGCTATTTCAAATGGTAGAAAGGTGTTATTATTTTCTCAGTTTACAAGTGTTTTAAGATTGATAGAAGAAGAACTTAAAAATAAAAATATAAAATCTATGTATCTAGATGGAAAAACTAATGCTAAAGATCGTATAAATTTAGTTAATGAATTTAATGAAAGTGAAAATATTAATATTTTTTTAATATCTTTAAAAGCTGGAGGAACAGGATTAAATTTAACTAGTGCTGATATGGTTATACATTTTGACCCATGGTGGAATTTAGCTGTAGAAAATCAAGCAAGTGATAGAGCTCATAGGATAGGTCAAAAGAATGTAGTTGAAGTGATAAAATTAATATCAAAAGATACAATAGAGGAAAAGATTGTTTTATTACAAGAAAATAAAAAGGATATGATCGATAATATTATTGACGATAGCTTGTCTAATTCTGCGAGTTTAAAAGGATTAAGCAAAAAAGACTTAATAGAATTATTCAAATAAAAGCGATGTAACAAAAAGTCGAAAAACTACATATTATTGTATAAGTAGATAAAACTACTTACACAATAATATGGGAGATGTTAAAAAAATGGCAAAAAAGAAGGTAGAAGATAATATAAAAAAAGTAACAAAACCGGTAACAGATGTAGGTAAAGAAGTTTTAAATGGAGCTGGAAATATAGGGAAAGAAACTATAAACACAGGATTGAATGTAGGAAAAGATGTTATAAATGGAGTTGGAAACATAGCTAAAGAAACTATAAATACAGGAGTAAATGTAGGTAAAAAAGTTAAAGATAATATTAAAGGAAAATAGACACACTAAAGGGAGTTTTATACTCCCTTTTATTGTGTAAATATTGGAATTAGCAAGAAATTACAAAAAACGACATATATTATGGGGTATAATTGTAAAGGCATTAGGTTATGAAAGGAGCAAAATTTAAATGGGGAAAAAATTAGAATTATTAAAAGAGTCGTTTGAGTTATTGGTTTTATCTGAGCAAATATTAAAAGAGGAGTTTGATTACAAAACAAATATTAAAAACTACTCTATGAATGAAGATGAAGAAATTATAATAGAAGAAGATTTTATAGGGAATCAAATTCAGTATGATATATGTGATAGCTATACTGCATTAATAAAAAAAGTTAAAATTTATGATTGTGAAGAAATACAAGATATTTTTAAAAAATTAAAAAAAATAAGTTTAAAGGCTGAGAGTCTTTATTAAATAACAAAAATAACTAAGGCTATAATGAATGTTATAAAGTCTTAGTTATTTTTGTTATTTAAAATAATGAATAGAGAAGTTATAGTTAAATATGATATAATAATTAGACATGAATAGAAATAATATGATAAAAAATTTATATAAAAATAAAAAATATTGAGGGTATTTGGTATGAGTAAAGTAACTATAAAAGAAGTTGCAAAAGAGGCAGGAGTTGCAACTTCTACCGTGTCTAGAGTTTTGTCTAATAATCCTAAAATCAGTGAAGAAACTAAAGCTAAAGTCAATGAAGCAATAGAAAGGTTAAATTATAAACCTAATGCAATTGCAAGGAGTCTTGCAAATAATAAAACAAAAATATTGGGGGTAGTTTTACCAAGTGAAGCAGATGACTTACTTACAAATCCATTTTTTATAAATGCCATGAAGGGGATGAGTATTTATGCACAAAATAAAAACTATTATATTACATATGTGTTTGCAAAAGATGGTAAAAATGAGTTTGAAAGTATAAAAGAAATTACTAATACGAACTTAATTGAAGGAATTATACTTCTAAGAGTAAATGAAAATGATGAAAGCATTAAGTTTTTAAATACTATAGAATTTCCTTTTGTAGCAATTGGAAGGCCCGAAAAAACAGAAGATGTATTGTGGGTGGATAACGATAATTTTCAAGCTATGTATAATGCAGTAAATAGGCTTATTCAAAAAGGTCATAAAAAAATAGGATTTATAGGAGCTATAAAAACTTTAAATATGTCGAAAGATAGATTAAAAGGATATAAAATGGCTTTGGAAGTGAATGGATTAAATTATGATGAAGAGTTAGTTATACATAAACAACTTTTTAAAGAAAATACAGGATATGCTGGAGCTGAAGAATTGCTAAGTAAACACGAGGTTACAGCTATTGTAACTACAGATGATTTATTAGCATTCGGAGTGTCTCAGTTATTAAATGAAAAAAGATTAGAAAAAATATCATTAGTTGGATTTAACAATATCCAACTTTCAAAATATCAGACACCACCATTAGCATCTGTAGACATAAATGCAGATGAGCTAGGATACTATGCTGCAAAACTGCTTATTGAAAAATTAGAAAATGAAGACATAGTAAATACGCACTACATAGTAAATACAGAGTTTATAGAAAGAGAATCTTTTAAATAAATTATATATAGAATGTTTAAGGTTGTCTTAAACTATTCTATATATAATAACTTTGTGCAAATGGTTGCATTATTGGAATTAACGATTTGTATTAAATTTAGAAAAAAATTAAAAAATCCTTGAAAATATTTTCACAGGATGTTATAATTTGCTTATAATAAAGGTGGGAAATAAAAAAGTTGTATATTTTTTTACCATTCAATGCAATCGATTGCATTGAATGGAGATAATAGTTAAATTAAAAAGGAGATGAGTTTAAAATGAGTAGTAAAACAAAATTAATTTCATTTGACTTTTGGCAAAAGCTAGGTAAAGCTTTATTAGTGGTTATAGCGGTTATGCCAGCAGCAGGGCTTATGGTTTCTATAGGAAAACTTATAGGTATGTCATCTGATGCTCACTTAATAATGACAACGGCAAAAGTTGTGGAAGATATAGGTTGGGGAATAATTGGAAACCTACATATACTATTTGCTGTTGCAATAGGAGGATCTTGGGCAAAAGAAAGAGCAGGAGGAGCTTTTGCTGCTGTAATTGCATTTATATTAATAAATCGTATCACGGGAGTTGTACTTGGTGTAAATGCAGATATGCTTTTAGATCCACAAGCAACAGTAACTTCTTTAACAGGATCTACACTTTTAGTTAAAGATTATTTCACATCTATATTAGGGGCACCAGCACTTAACATGGGAGTGTTTGTTGGTATAATATCAGGGTTTATGGGAGCTGTACTTTATAATAAATTCTATAATTTTGATAAACTTCCTAAGGCTTTAGCATTTTTTAATGGAAAACGTTTCGTTCCGTTTGTTGTTATATTAGGTTCTGTAATAGCTGCAATTATATTATCTATAATTTGGCCATTTGCACAGGGAGCTTTAAATGCTTTTGGTATGTGGATTGCATCATCTAAAGATACTGCTCCAGTTTTAGCGCCATTTGTATATGGAACACTTGAAAGATTATTACTACCATTTGGACTTCATCATATGATAACTGTGCCTATGAACTATACAGAACTTGGAGGTATATATCATATTGCAACAGGAGCCGCTGCAGGAACTACAGTTGCAGGGCAAGATCCACTATGGCTTGCATGGATAACTGATTTAATTAACTTTAAATCTGCAGGAGACATGGCATCGTATAAAGAGTTATTAACAAGTATAACACCAGCTCGTTTTAAAGCAGGGCAGGTTATATTATCAACTGCATCACTTGCAGGTATATCTTTAGCAATGTACAAAAACGTTGATAAAGATAAAGCTAAAAATTACAAACCTATATTTATATCTGCT
This sequence comes from Paraclostridium bifermentans, assembly GCF_019916025.1. NCBI lineage: Bacteria > Bacillati > Bacillota > Clostridia > Peptostreptococcales > Peptostreptococcaceae > Paraclostridium > Paraclostridium bifermentans. The sequence goes on from NZ_CP079737.1 coordinate 1,193,134, forward strand.
ATGCTAGCATGTTTCTTAACTGGGGTTACAGAACCAATAGAATTTATGTTTATGTTTATATCACCAGTTTTATATATAGTTTATGCAATTCTTACAGGGCTTGCATTTGCACTTGCAGATATAATTCACTTAAGAGTTCATGCATTTGGATTTATAGAATTTTTAACTCGTACTCCAATGCTTGTTAAAGCAGGACTTACAATGGATTTAGTTAATTTCTTTATATCATGTGCTGTATTTTTCTTATTAAACTTTGGAATATTTAATTTCTTAATCAAGAAGTTTAATATTGCAACACCAGGACGTAAAGGAAACTATATAGAAGAAAGTAATGAAGAAGAGAGTAAAAAAACAGATACTAATAACATAGCTCAAGATGTATTATCAAGTAAGATAATAAACTTACTTGGAGGTGCTGATAATATAGAAGATGTAGATGCATGTATGACTAGATTAAGAGTAACTGTAAAAGATGTGAGTTTGGTTGGAAGTGAAAAAGATTGGAAGGCGCTTGGTGCACTAGGACTTATTGTCAAAGATAGAGGAGTTCAAGCAATATACGGACCAAAGGCTGACGTTTTAAAATCTAATATATTAGACATGTTAGGAGTGTAGAACGGTGAATCTTTTAACATTGAATTGCCACTCTTGGCAAGAAGATAATCAAATTGAAAAAATATCTTATATAGCTAAGGTCATAGATGAAAAAGATTATGATGTTATAGCTCTTCAAGAAGTAAGTCAATTAATATGTTCAGATATAGCTTATGATAATGTTAAAGTAAATAACTTTGCATTATTACTTCAAGATGAATTAAAAAAACTTGGAAATGAGAATTATACATTTTATTGGGATGTTGCTCATATAGGTTATGATATATATGAAGAGGGGCTTTGTCTTATGACAAAGCTTCCTGTAGTTAAAAAGGAAAGTTTTAATATATCTAAAAGTGAGGATATTAACTTTTGGAAAACTAGAAAAATAGTTAAGTTAAATGTAGTTTATAACAATTATGAAGTTAGTTTATATTCGTGTCATTTAGGGTGGTGGGGTGATTATGAAGAACCATTCAAAGAACAGTTTGATAAACTTTTTACTAAAATTAAAAATGATAAGTTTGCATTTATAATGGGGGATTTTAATAACAACGCTAATGTAGAAAATGAAGGATATGATTATATTTGTGAAAAATTATTTGATACATATAAACTATCAAAAAACAAAGACTCAGGAATAACTGTAAAAGGAAAAATTGCAGGGTGGGATAAAAATAAAGAAAATTTAAGAATAGACTTAATTCTTACAAATAAAGAAATTAAAGTAGAAAGTTCTAATGTTATTTTTAATGGAATAAATAAAAATGTGGTATCAGACCATTATGGGGTAGAGGTAGTTGTAAATATATAGTTTATAAGGTGGTTTGAAGTCAATAAATTTGCTTCCTTCACACAAAGTACAAAAAACGTACTTTAAGTGTTTCGTCAGCGAATATATTAACTTCAAACCATTATATTAGTAATGAGTGAAGAAGAAAATGGAAAGTTATGGAGGTTGATATATATGAAGAAAACTTGGTGGAAAGAAGCTGTAGCTTATCAAGTTTATCCTAGAAGTTTTAAAGATTCTAATGGAGATGGAATTGGAGATTTAAGAGGTATTATACAAAAGTTAGATTATATAAAAGATTTAGGAATAGATGTAGTATGGGTTTCGCCTTTTTATAAGTCTCCTAATGATGACAATGGGTATGATATTAGTGATTATAGAGATATTATGGATGAATTTGGGAATATGGAAGATTTTGATGAACTATTAAATGAAGTTCATAAAAGAGGAATGAAGTTAATTATAGATCTAGTGATAAATCATACTAGCGATGAACATCCTTGGTTTATGGAATCTAGATCTTCTAAAGATAGCAAAAAGCGAGATTGGTATATATGGAAAGATGGAAAGGATAGTAAAGAACCAAATAACTGGGAAAGTATATTTGGAGGGTCTGCATGGGTTAAAGATGATTTAACAAATCAATATTATTTACACCTTTTTACTAAAAAGCAGCCAGATTTAAATTGGGAAAATAAAGATATGAGATTAGCTATATATGACATGATGAATTGGTGGTTGGAAAAAGGTATAGATGGATTTAGAGTAGATGCAATTAGTCATATAAACAAAGAAAAAGGACTTTTAGATATGCCAAATCCTGATAATTTAAAATATGTTTCATGTTTTGAAAAACATATGAATGTAGAGGGAATACACAATTATTTAAAAGAGATAAAAGCAAATACTTACGGAAATTACGATGTGATGACAGTTGGAGAAGCTAATGGAGTAACTCCTGAAGATGCACATCTTTGGGTATCAGAAAAAGACGGTAAGTTTGATATGGTATTTCAGTTTGAGCATTTAGATTTATGGAATAGTAATATGGATAAGAAGCTTGACTTAGTAGAGTTTAAGAACGTATTGAGCAAATGGCAAACTAATTTACATGGATTAGGATGGAATGCTTTATTCATAGAAAATCATGATATACCTAGGATTGTATCAATGTTAGGAAATGATAAAGAGCATTGGTATGAAAGTGCTACATGTCTAGGACTTATGTATTTTATGCAAGAAGGAACTCCATTTATATATCAAGGGCAAGAAATAGGTATGACAAATGTAGAGTTTAAGGATATTGAAGATTATAATGATGTTAAAACTAAAAATAACTATTATATAGGATTAGATTCAGGTGATAGCCATGAAGAACTTATGAAACGAGCATGGAGATTATCTAGAGATAATGCAAGGACTCCTATGCAGTGGAGTAGCAGCGATTTTGGAGGATTTAGTAAGTCAATACCTTGGATAGGAATAAACCCAAATTATAAAAATATAAATGTTGAGAATCAAATGACAGATAAAAATTCTATATTAAACTTTTATAAAAGTATGATTAGAATAAGAAAAGAACATGAAGCTTTAATATATGGGCAATATAAATTAATATTAGAAAATGATACAAAAATATATGCATATGAAAGAGTTTTAGGTGATAGTAAATTTTTAATAATTACCAATATGTCTAACGAAAATGTTTTATATAATTATAGTGAAATTAAATTAAATTATAAAAACTTAATTTTATCAAATATAGAAGTAAAAGAGCATGATATAATAAGTTCGGTGAATTTAAAACCTTGGGAATGTAGACTATATAAAATATAATAAGGGGTATTTATATGACTGAAAAAGAAAAAATGTTAAAAGGTGATGCATATAGTGCATCTGATCCAGAGCTAGTAAAAGATAGGCAACAGGCTAGGATCTTAACAAGATTATATAATCAAACTATAGAGACTGATGATTATACAAAATCTGAAATTTTGAAAAAATTACTTGGATCTACAGGTGAAAATGTATATATAGAACCAAGTTTTAAATGTGATTATGGTTATAATATACATTTAGGCGAAAATTTTTATGCTAATTTTGATTGTATAATGCTAGATGTGTGTGAAATTAAAATTGGTAAAAATGCCATGTTAGCTCCAAATGTTCAAATATATACGGCATATCATCCAATAGATCCTAAATTAAGAATTTCTGGAATCGAATATGGATCTCCAGTAACAATAGGAGATAATGTGTGGATAGGTGGCGGTTCCATAATAAATCCTGGAGTAAATATAGGTGATAATGTTGTTATAGGATCTGGTAGTGTTGTTACAAAAGATATACCATCTAATTGTGTAGCGGTAGGTAATCCATGCAAGGTAATTAAACATATTTAAATAAAAAATTCGCTTCGCTTGAGCGACTACGTCTGCGAACCACTTTATGTCGCTCAAATTCCATGTCGTCAACGGCCACTCGGCAAGCTCGTGTCCCGTTACTCAAACGACTCTGTCCGTTGCTCAAAATTTCATTAAGCGTAAAAAATGGCTATCTTATGAGATGGCCATTTAATTTTTTAAAACTGAATTAGAAACAGAAATTATAAGGTTAGATGTTATACAGGCTAATTCATAAGGTGTTTCAATCATCCCATCTTCAAGCCACTTAGATATAATTCCAATATGAATAGATGTTGCTGTTTCAATTAAATATTTTATAGGAATACAAAATGCATCTGGAGTTTTTATTATAGATATTTTTTTTATCAATTCTTCAATTAAGCTTTTAAATTTCAATTGAAAATTTAAGTCTCCATTTCCGCCTAGTATAACTTTTACAAAATCAGAGTTTTTACCTATGCACTCATAAACACAGTTTAAAAAAGGAATTATAGTATGTGCATCCTGTATAGGTAAAGATTGTAGATTAAAAGTTTTAAGTGCATTATCTAACACTTCTCTTATTTCGTTTAATATATCATTTTGGATTTGCTCTAATAAATCATATTTATCCATGTAATGGAGGTAAAAAGTAGCTCTATTAATATTAGCTCTGTCAGTAATATCTTTTATAGTAATTTTATCAAATGGTTTTTCTTTCATTAAAACTGTTAGAGATTCTTTAATTACACTTCTAGTTTTTAAAATTCTTCTATCCATAATACAACTCCTTATCTAAATATAATCAACAAAATCATGAAATGTGTTTAATAATAAACATATCAGGACTTTTTAATTATTGTTATATATTATGACTTAATTATAATTATAATATAAGGATTAATCAACACTGTGTTGATTAAAAGGAGGTTAACATGAGTATTGTTAAAGTAAAAAATATTACTAAGGAAATTTCTAAAATTAAAATTCTTGATAATATAAGTTTAGAAATTGAAGAGGGAGAAATATTAGGATTAATAGGACCATCTGGGTCTGGAAAGAGTACATTTATAAAATCTATTATAGGTATGGAAAAAATTAGTCATGGAGAAGTTTTAATTTTAGGGAAGAAAATACCAAATAGAAATATACTACAAGATATTGGATATATGGCCCAATCAGATGCATTATATGAGGATTTAACTGGTAAAGAAAACTTAGAATTTTTTGCTAAAATATTTTCAATAAATAAGTATGAGGTAATCAAAAGAATTGAATATGTATCAGATTTAGTTAATATGCAAAGTGATCTAAATAAAAAGGTCAAATACTATTCAGGAGGAATGAAAAGAAGGTTATCACTAGCTATATCGTTAATACAAGATCCAAAGGTATTAATACTAGATGAACCTACTGTAGGAATTGATCCTAAGCTTAGACTTAGTATTTGGAATGAGCTAAATAAATTAAAATTAAAGGGTAAATCGATAATAATTACAACTCACGTAATGGATGAAGCTCAAAGATGTGATAAGTTAGCATTAATAAGAAAGGGAAAAATTATAGCAAAGGGAACGCCTAATAAATTAAAAGATGAATTTAAAGTAGAAACTATTGAAGATATATTTTTAAAAATAGGAGGTGAAATTTAATGAGGATAAAAGCTATTATAATAAGAATAATAAAACAAACAATTCATGATAAAAGGACGCTAGCACTTATGATGGTTGCGCCCATGATTGTTATGACTTTAGTTTATTTCTTATTTAACTCTAATGAAGAAAATTTATTAAATGTAGGTGTTTACAAAACATCATCAGAGTTTAATGAATCACTTAAAGATGCAGATCTTAATATAAAAGAATACAACAATAAAAGTGATATTAAAGATAAAATAACAAATCAAAATCTAGATGCGTTTATAGTTGAAAATAATAATGTATTAGAAATAACATATGAAAATAGCTCACCAATAAATACAAAAGAAATTGAAGCAAAAGTACAATCAACAATTTTAAAAGATGAATTTTTAAAGATTTCTTCAAAAATTGATAAAAATATTGGTCAAAATAATAAAATGTCAATAAAATCAAGTTATTTATACTTAGATAAAGACTTAACTTATTTTGATACTTTAAGCCCTATTCTTATTGGATTTTTTGTATTTTTCTTTGTATTTCTAGTTTCAGGAATATCATTATTAAAAGAAAGAACAACAGGTACATTAGATAGACTTTTATCTACTCCTATAAAAAGAAGTGAAATTGTATTAGGATACTTAGTTGGATATGGTATATTTGCTGTGGTGCAGACTTTATTAATAGTGTTATTTTCTATTTATATATTAGATATAACGATAGAAGGTAGTATATTGTTGGTAGTTATAGTAAATATACTAATTTCGCTTGTAGCATTATCACTAGGACTCCTTTTATCTACATTTGCTAATTCAGAGTCTCAAATTATGCAGTTTATACCTATAATAATAGTTCCTCAGATATTTTTTACAGGTCTAATACCTATAGAAAGTATGAGTATATGGTTACAAAATATAGCAAAAGTAATGCCATTATACTATGGTGCGAGCGCTTTGAGTGGAATATTTATAAAAGGTTTTGATTTTTACAATATAGCTAATTATTGTATTATTTTAATAATATTTATAATAGTTTTATATGCTTTTAACATACTTGGATTAAAGAGATATAGAAAAATATAGTAATAAAGTATAACTTTCCACATATAAAAACTAATAAAGAAGTTTTTATATGTGGAGGGGTTATGGAAGATTTATTACATAAAATAGATGAAATGAAATTGAACTTAAAATCTAAAGATATTAAATCTATAAAAAAAAGTAAATTAAAGACTATATCCACAAAAGAAATAAATAAAGAAAACAAACAAATTATTACTACTTATAATTATTATGTAAAACTTATTAAAAAGTTAAAAAAATATTTAAAAACAGAAGAAGATATAATATTTGAAGTTAACAATGATAAATTAAATCGAATAGTCTGTTTGATAATAAAATTAAGCAAAAATGATATGGAGATTTTTATGCCTATAGATATAAGATTATTTATAGGTGATTCTAAAGATACGTATATGGATTGTAGTTATTATAATTTAGAAGAAGGCGGAGTTCTTTATATAAAAGAATTTACATCTGGGAAACCAAATCATGGATATGGAAAGATAATATTAGAAAATTTAGATTATATAATAAATAAGATAAATACAAAATTAGACCTATATAATCATTATTTTGAAGACTACAAATTTAATTATATAAAAAAGATAGAAGGTATAGCGATACCTTCTAAAAGTATAATAACACAAGAATCTTTAAATAAACTTTATAGGAAGTATGGATTTGAAGTTGATGAAAAAAATAATATGAGCATGATAAAGATTATTGAAAGTCAAGAAATTGCATACAATCAGAATATGAATTAAGTTTTTGGTTAAATTAAATTATGAAATATACTTATCATCGAGGAGGATTTTACTATGAAAAATAATAAAAATAGACATAAAGATAGACCAAAAACAAATGCAGAAAAAAGAAAAGTTTTATTTGAACATGGGTCTGAAATTGGAATAGTAGATGGTAAAAAAATAGGGGCTAGAAACTCAGGGTCAAGTAAAACTAAAGATGAAAAATTATATGATAAATAGAAAAAAGGAACGTATTAAAAAAGTACAATGCAAATGCATTGTACTTTTTTAATTTAGAGAACTTATAAAATAGGAAAGTTAATATGTTATATTAACATATTTTTTAAAAGTATCATAATATATAAAGGATAGAATAGAAGGGGGAATAGTATGAATATTGATAGCTACTATAGAGATAAAGAAAAAAATAATAAAAAGGTAAAAATAAAATCAGTATATGCAGACGAATTTGTAGTTGTTGGAAGAGACGGTTATTTATATGCAACAGGTGAAAAGGGAAATAAAAAAGGTATATTTATTATTAATATAAATGACAATGGAAAGGCAAAAATAAAGTTAGAAGATGGACCTTATATAAGATTGGATAATAAAAATTTTCTGATTGCAGATACAGATAAAGAAGGAGCAACTAAATTTGATGTGTATAAAACTGATAGTAAAGAGTATGTTTTAAAAGCACCAAATGGATATTATGTAAGGGTTAGAGAAGATGATTATAAATTAGCGGCTAAGGCAGAAGGTACAGGGGAAAAAACAAAATTTAAATTTAAAGAAGTTGACTAGCTCTTTTTAAGGAGGAATTTTGATGAAGTATGCAAATTATAAATTTGGAAATATAGTTGATATAAGTGATATCAAGGGTCAACCATATAAGTTTATAACAATAGCTACAAATCCAAAAGATATATATACATTCACTAAGCTTATTTATAGTGATCAGACATTAATTGTTGATTGTGAATATAATGAAATAAGCATAGATGATTTAGAGATAGGTGATAAAATCGTAGCTTTTCATTCTAATGTAATGACTATGAGTATACCACCACAAACTCAAGTTTATATAATAGAAGTGAAATAATAAATAAAAGCTGTATAACATAAAAGTTATACAGCTTTTATTTATTAAAATGCTTGGTAAAGAAGTTTTATAGCCACAGCTACAGCCATAAATAAAAAAATTGGTTTTATTAGTTGAGATCCTTTATTTATAGCTACTTTAGCGCCTATATATCCACCTAATACCATAGAAATAGCATAAAAAATTGCTACTTTGTAAAGTATTTGACCACTAAACATAAATAATATAAGTGCTGTGAAATTACTTGTGAAATTTAAAATTTTAGTATTTGCAGATGCATGTAAAAA